>JBILNK010000251.1:0-4497 GCA_044375105.1 Planctomycetota bacterium | reverse complement strand
GATTAACAGCGATCCCAGGGCGAAAAGGGTCAACATGGGGCGAGCGGCGTGAACGGCGGTCGCGGCCCCGGACGCGCCGGCGCCGCCCTGGGGACCACGGTCGGGCGGACGGGGGCACCCCGCCGCCGGCCAAGGGACCATGGCACGGGCCGCCGTGAAAGCGCCCGCGGCCCGCTCGGGACGCGCTCGCGAAGGCGCCGAAGCGGAGGCGCTCCGCGGCCCGTCGGACGCCCTGGATGGGCCGCAGCCGGCGGCCGGTGCTCCACGGGGCCGCGGGCGCGGCGCCGCGAACGACCCTGCCGCCCGGACCCGCCAGGTAGGTGGCCCCGCGGCCCCGCGCCCCCGAAAAACAACCCGGGAGGGCTGCTCGGGGCAGCCCTCCCGGGGCGTTCTGGCCCCGCGGCGCTGCGCGGGGCGCGATCGTCGCGCGCCGCGGGGACGAGCCCCGCCGCGCGCCCGGCGCCGGTCAGATCGCGGCGTCCTTGCCCATGTCGAGCGTGGCGATGAACTGGTTCTCGCGCTGGCCGTACTGGTGCATGCCGCCGGTGCGCTTGCCGAAGATCTGGCTCAGGTTTTTGAGGCCCAGCTTGAAGTCGTCCATCATGCCGTAGCCCGAGACCACCGCGTGCTGGTACCAGAGGAAGGCCAGCAGCGTCCAGTCGAAGACCGGGTTGCGCGGCATGCGGATCAGGGAGCGCACGAGCTGCTCGCCGAAAGGCAGGTAGACCGCCACGTTGAACAGCTTCTGGAGGTTGACCACCTCCTTGACGTCGGCGCGCTTCATCTGGCTGTCGTATTGCAACGACGGACCGATGTCCTTGTCGACGTCGACGCGGTTCAGCTGGAAGTCTTGGCGGCCCAGCTCGGTGGAACGGAACGGGCGATAGATCAGCACCGTGCAGCCGTTGGGCTTGATCGCCTTGTTGGTCCGCACCGTGTTGAACATGTCCTCCAGCGATTCCGCGGGAGAGCCCATGATGTTGTTGGTGCGGTAGGTGATCTTGTGCTTGCGCAGCAGCTTGGGGATGCCGTAGACGACCTTGTCGGTGTAGCCCTTCTTGTAGACCTTGAGGCGCACGTCCTCGCTGCCGGACTCGAGTCCGAACTGGACCGACACGCAGCCGGCCCGCGACATGGCCTTGATGTCCTCTTCGTCCAGGTAGTTGATGTTGACGTTGCAGGCGAAGGGCAGGCCCACGCGCTTGGGCCACTTGTCGGCGAACTCCTGGATCCAGCCGCTCTCCATGTTGAGGGCGGCGTCCCCGAAGTTGACCATGCGGAAGTTCGGATAGCGGGCGAGGATGTCGTTCATCTCCTCGCACAGGTAGTCGACCGACTTGGTGCGGTTGAACTTCTCGCCCTTCTTGCCGCTGATCCACTCCTTCTTCATCAAGCCCACCGAGCAGTACGTGCAGCTGTTCTGGCAGCCGCGGCTGGCGTGGACCTGCATGACCCGCTTCGAGGCCAGGAAGGGGTACTTGTAGAAGATGTCGACGTCCGGGAACGGCAGGGTGTCGAGGTCCTGGATCACCGGGCGGATCGGCGTCATGTAGGGCTCGCCGTCCCTCAGGTGCCCGACGTTGGGGATGCCCTCGATCGAGCGCCCGGCCTCCCAGGCGTTGACCAGGTCGAGCATGCCGTACTCGGCCTCGCCCTTGGTGATCGCATCGATGTACTCGGCGTCCTTGAGCACGCCGTAGTCGAAGGAGGGGTGCGGCCCCCCCATCACGGTCTTGAGGTGCGGCAGGGCCTTCTTCCAGCCGGCGATGTTGCGGTAGGCCCAGGTCTCTTGGCCCGTGGTGGCGTAGATGCCGATCACGTCCGGCTTCCAGGCCTGGACGGTGCGGTGGAAATCGGGCTCTTCCGCGGTGATGAAGCAGTCGGTCTGGTGGCCGTGCTTCTTGAGGACGCTCGAGAGCACCTTGATGCCCTCGAACTCGTGACAGGTCGTGACGATGAACGCGACGCGGGCCAAGCTGGCCTCCGGGGATGGGAGCGCGAGGGGGAGCCGCCGGCCGGCGCGCTGGCTGCCCGGGGGCAACCGCGCCGGGCTCGGCCGGGGGCGGAGGAGGAGTCTGCCGCCGGTGCGGCGGCGGGAGGACGCAGCGACCGGGGGGGCGAGTTCCCGGGCGAAGCGTGAAACCTGCCGTACACTGGAGACGTCCTCTAGGATACTCCCTGTGTCGTGCGGCGGGGGCCGCCGAGGCAAGCCCCTCGGGGCGCGCTTCCCAAAGCCCCGCGCGTCCCCGCCCGACAGCCAGCCCGGACCTCCGCCGACTCCTCGGCCTGCGGTTGTCCAGCTTTCTGGCGGCGCGCGTCCCCTGCGTGCCCCGCCCCCCATCCCGCCCCGGCCCCCCGGCCGCCCTTACCACCAGGGTCCATGGTCCGAAGCCTGCGCATCGCCCTCGTACAGACGTACCACCCTTACACGCAGTTCACGCACGTCCACCCGCTGGGGATCATGATGATCGCCTCGGTGGCCCGCGAGCGCGGCCACGGCGACGTGCAGATCCTCGACATGAAGGTCGAGGGCTGGACCCCGGAGCGCTGCCTCGACGAGCTGCTGGCCCTCCAGCCCGACGTCGTGGGCCTCTCGGCGATGACCTACGAGGCCGGCTGCATGCACGCCCTGGCCAAGCTGGTCAAGAACGCGCTGCCGAACGCCCGGGTGGTCTGCGGAGGCCCGCACCCCAGCGTGGCCGCCGAGGACGTGCTCAAGGACGCCGCGGTCGACTTCGTGGTGCGCGGCGAAGGCGAATACACCTTCGCCGAGCTGCTGGACGGCCTGGCGCAGGGCCGCAGCGACTGGGCCGAATGCCAGGGCCTCTCCTGGCGCCGCGGGGAAGAGGTCGTGCACAACCCCGACCGCGCCGCCCCGCCCAACCTGGACGAGATGCCCTTCCCGGCCTGGGACCTGGTCGACCACGCCAAATACCACAAGGTGCCGCGCGGCGGCGTGATCTACGCCCACAAGGAGTTCGCCACGATGTTCTCGTCGCGGGCCTGTCCCTGGCGCTGCACCTACTGCCACAACAGCTACGGCAAGACCTTCCGCGAGCGCTCGGCCGAAAACGTCCTGGCCGAAATGAAGCTGCTGGTCGAGGACTACGGCGTGAAGGAGTTCGTCTTCATGGACGACATCTTCAACTTCAAGCCGGAGCGCGCCAAGAAGATCGCCCGCGGCATCATCCAGAACGGCTGGGACATCAAGCTGACCTTCCCCAACGGCTTCCGCGGGGACATCCTCGACGAAGAGCTGGTCGACCTGCTCAAGCAGGCCGGCATGTACCGCTGCATGATCGCCGTAGAGTCCGCCAGCCCGCGGATCCAGAAGGTCATGAAGAAGAACCTCAAAATCGACAAGGTGCGGCACATCGTCGATTACGTGGCGAAGAAGGGCGTCATGGTGCACGGAGCCTTCATGCTCGGGTTCCCGACCGAGACCGAGCAGGAGATGGAGGAGACCATCGAGTGGGCCGCCAGCTCCTCGTTCCACACCGCGGCCTTCTTCCGGGTGATCCCCTTCAAGGGCACCGAGCTGTTCAGCCAGGTCCAGCACGCCGGCTACGAGCTGCCCTCGGACTGGTCCAAGTGGGAACCCTACCAGTCGGAGATCAACCTCTCGGAGGTTCCCGAGGACAAGATCTACGCCCTGCGCAAGAAAGCCTACCGGCGCTTCTACCTGAACCCGAAGCGCATGCTGCGGCTGTTCAGCCTGATCCCGAACAAGAGCAACATGCTGCCCTTCCTGACCCTGCTGTTCGCGCGCCGGGCCTACGCGCGTTGATCGCCCGGCGGCCCGGGCCCCGGCGGGAACGGCCCTGAAGGGCGCAGGCGGGGTCCCCGGCCCTGCGGCCGGAGCCATGGCAGACCAGCGGGAAGGGCGGCTCCTTCGATCGACTCTCTGCCCCCCCCGCACCTTGCCCGTTCGTGACGTATCCGCCGAGAAACAGGCTTTTACGTCCAGGGAACGTGACTGCTCCACCCGCGGCGCAGCGGTGGTGCCGGAAGTCAGCCAGAAGGGGATCCGGCAGGCCGGGCTGTGGAGCGGCAGCTTCCCGCCCGCTGGTGGCCGTTCGAAGGCCGGTTGCACGGGCTTTGGACTCCCAGCGCTTGGACCCCGACATCTGGGGACGAGTTCTTGCACGGGACTGTTTTTCAGCCGTGTTAAGGCCTTCGTCGCAGGCACAGGAGTTGCTGGGTAGAGGGATGAACCGCCTCCGCCCAGGCGGTCGCACATCGAGCCCGCCCCATGCTCGCGCCGTCACTGTGCCTACGGCCGGGCCCATCGACCTGTTTGCCCATGCCCTGTGTCGGGCCTTTTCGACCGGCGCCCGCGGCCCCGCTCGTGCGACGGGGCCGCGGGCGCCCCTCTCTCTGAGCCTGTCAGTCCACGAACCAGCCCAGGGCCGCGAGCCAATCCTTGGTTGTGGGCCCAGCCGATCGCCGGTCGCTCTGGACCCTCGGCGGCGCCGCTGAAGAGCGCTGCGCGCGGCG
>JBILNK010000250.1:0-4586 GCA_044375105.1 Planctomycetota bacterium | reverse complement strand
CAAGCGCCATCGCCCCGATCCCTTCTGGCTGACCCACGCCGTCGACGGCTGGAGTTTCGCCATGGATTTCCGTGTCACGCGCCAGAACCGCGAGGCGCTTTGGCGCCACACCGCCGAGCTGACCGAACGGGTGCTGGCCGCCGGCGGGCGCTTTTATTTCGCCAAGGACCTGGTGCTGGGCAAGGCGGCGGTCGAGCGCATGTTCCCCGCCGATCGCCGCGAGGCCTTCTTCGCGCTCAAGCGCCGGCTCGACCCCGATCTGTGCCTGCAGACGAACCTCTGGCGGCGCCTGTTCGAGGCCTGATGCCAGCGCGCCAGGCGCCGCGCCGCGCCGCTGGGCGTGCGGCGGGGGCCTTGGGCGGGGAGCCGAGGCCCGAGGCGGGGGCTAGAGAGCCGCGCCGCCGAGCGCGCTGTGGCGTGATCCGGCCGCCGCGCGTTGCGGCGCTGCGATCGCCGGCGAGGCGCCCCCTCGAACCCGAGCCCGCGCCGGCCCCGGTCTCGCTGCCCGCCGAGCGCTGCCGGACCGCGGCGGACAGGGAGCCCTCCGCGGCTCCTCCGAGGGCCCCCGGGCGCTATCCTGGCCGCCCCCATTTCTCACACCGCCCGCGCCCATGACCCAACAACCCCCGCCCCAGCGCAGCCTGTTCGACCTGTTCGATGACGCCGCGCGGCAAGCCGTCCACCAGGCCCGCGAGGAGGTCGTGCGCACCAAGCGCGAGGCGATCGGACCGGAGCACCTGCTCGGCGGCCTGGTCCGCGTCGAAGGCGGCCTGTTCAGCCAGGTGCTCGCGGACGCGAAGCTGGACCGCCAGCAGCTGATGGGGGCCCTCGACGAGGTCTGTGGGTTCGGCACCGCGGCGACCCCGCCGGCCCAGCTGCCCTTCACCCCGCCCGCCCAGCAGGTGATGCAGATCGTGATGCAGGCGGCGGCGGCCTCCATGCACAGCACCATCCGCAGCGAGCACCTGCTGCTGGCGCTGCTGCAGGATCCCCAAGGCCCGCTGGCGAAAGCGCTCGAGAAGCTCGGCAACAATCGCGATCCGATCGGCAAGGCGCTGATGCCGCGCTTCCAGGCGATCCCGCGCGATCCGCGCATGGAGGCCCAGGCCCGCGCCGCCGCAGAGGCCCAGTCCCAGCAGCGCGCCGCTCAGGCGCTCTCGGGTCTGACGCCTTCGGCCCAGCGCGTGCTCGACGAAGCCCGCCGCCAAGCGCAGGAGCTCGGCCACGGCCAGCTCGGCACGCCGCACCTGCTGCTGGCCCTGCTGGTCGATCAGGACCGGCTGATCACCAACCTGTTCATCAAGCTCGGGCTGCGGCCGGAGGAGGCGCGCTCCGAGCTGCTGCGCCAGCTGCGCGCGGCGCCCCAAGGCGCCCCGGCCGCCCAAGCGTGAGGAACGCGTGGGCCCGTGAGGGTGCGAGCCGTCGCGGGTTCCTTGCACGGGCTGCCGTTTAGCCCTTTTGACTTCGGCTCGAGCGTTCCGGCTGCGCCGCTGGTGGACGCCCGGGGCGCTCACGGAGCTTCCCGTCAGTCCACGCCCGCCTGGGCGTGGACGCGGGTCGCCGGCACCGCCACCAGGCGGTCCTCCTCGGCGATCCAGGCGCACAGGCCGCCGCCCCACACGCAGCCCGTGTCGAGGCCGATCGCCGCGGGCTCCTTGATCAGCCCCTGCATGGCCCAATGGCCGAAGACGGCCCGCCGGCCGCCCCAAGCCGCCGGTCGGTGCCCTTGGTACCAGGGACGGTAAGGCGAGTGTTTGGGCGGGGGACCCGCGGGCCACAGGGGGCTCGGCGGGCTCCAGTCCGGCGGCGCCGGGCGCCCCTCGGCGTCCAGCAGCCGGGCGCGGGTCAGGATCTCGAGCGGCGTCGTCTCGAGCTCCGCCAGGCGGGCGGCCAGATGCGCGGGCCCGCCCGGCATTCCAGGGGGGCGCTGGGCCAGCCAAAGCGGCGGCACGGATTCGAGGCTCAGCCCGGGCGGCAGGGCGGCGTGCACCAGCACCGCGCCCGGAAGCAACCGCAGCATGGGCTGACCGGCGAGCCAGGCCAGCAGGGGGTCGCGGTCGGGGGCCGCTAGGACCCCGTCGAGGGTGTCGTCCGGCCGGCGCGCCCGCAGGCCGAGCGCGCTGCGCAGGAGGTGCAGGTCGTGGTTGCCGAGCACGCACTCGGCCCCCAGCCGCTGGGCCAGGCGCAGGCAGCCCAAAGAATCCGGGCCCCGGTTGACCAGGTCGCCCAGCAGCAGCAGGCGGTCGCCGGCGGGGTCGTAGCGCAGGCGCTCCAGCAGGCGCTCGAACTCCTCTCGGCAGCCCTGCAGGTCGCCGACCACCAAATGGCGCCGCGGAGCGGGCATGGCCTGCATGCCGGCAGAGCCTAGCAATCGGCTCGCACGGGCCCGCGCCGCGGGGGCGGCGCTCGGGACCCGCGGGTCGGCCGGGCATCGGGGTCTCCGGCGGCGCCGAGGCACCTTTCGTGCGGACCGCGCCGGGAGCTCCCCAGCCTGCCAGCGCTCGGACCGGCTGCCTCGGCGTCCCCGGGCGGACGGCCTCGACGCCGAGCCAGGCACGGGGGGGCCAGGCCTCGCCAGTCCCCGAGCCCACCCGAGGGCCCAGGCGCCGCGGACCTCCGGCCGGGCCGGCCGAGCCGACAAGAGCAGCTCGGCCTGGCCAATCCGCGGGCCGATCGCTACCTTCTTTCCCTCCAACTCCCGTCCAACGCCCTGCAAAGACCTCCCATGGCCAAGGCCCGCATCAAGTCCGGCGGCCCGACCCGCAACCGCAAGCGCCTCAAGATGATCGGCATGGGGTCCGGCAAGAACATCATGGCCAAGCGCGCCAAGAAGCGCGGCTGACCTGCGCCAAGGCCGGCTCCGGCCGCCTTCGAGTTGGCTCGATCGCGATCGGACCAAGAAGCACGGACCTGGCGGCGCTCGCCTCGAGCGCTGCCTGGTCATCCAGGCCTGCCTGTGCGCAAGCGTTCGGACCGCACGACGGCGAACCAAGCGCGTCCCGAAGGTGTCGCGGCGGCCCGGGCTTGACCCAAGGTCGACTCGCCTGGGCCTGTCGGCCGATTCGAATCCTGGCTCGACTGCCTGCGGGACCGGCCTGTGGGTCGTTCCCGTGCGCCCGGTCCAGAGGGCGGCCGCGCTCGCTAGCACGGTTTCGGTGGCAGCCGGGCGGGCTGCTTGGCAGCGCCGTCGCCGATCCCGATCGCCAGCGTGAATTGACGCTGGCTTGATGTGGGTCCGACCCGGCCACCTGCGCCGGTCCAACGGTGTCTGTGCTGCGTGCGTCGCGAAGGAGCGCGCTGCCCCGAAGGCGATCGGCTCGGCTGCGGCTCCGCGAGCTCACGCTGCGAACGGACCGAGCGGCCCTTCCCGCGGAAACGATCGCCGGCAGGCCCCTGGCCGCAGCGCGGTCCCAGCGACTCGTGGGTCCGCCATGGGCTGCGATTCGATCGCTGCGCCGCGGCCGAGGGCGTGCCAGACTGTCGCCCCGACGCGGGCGAGGGGAGCCGGAAATCCCTTCCAGGCGTATCCCATTCGCCCGCCCCGCCTCCTGCCGGGAAGCTCCGACCCCGAGCCCCTGGACGGGGCATGCTTGACCGGCGTCGGTCCGCCCCGGACCCTCCCCAGGTTCTCCAGATCGAGTTCTCCCCGCATCGGCTGCCCGCCCGCAGCCCGTACCGTCCCCCATGCTCCGCCAGCACAGCAACTTGCTCCGCAGCCTGCTCGCGGTCGGCGATTTGCTCGCGGCTTTCCTGGCCTTCTTCGGGGCCCTGCGCACCAGCCCCGAGGTCGCGCGCTGGCTGGGCCGGCAGGCCCCGCCGCTGCCCCGGGACGCACTCTCCGACGGGACCCTGGTCAGCCTGCTCGGGACCGCCGTGCTGGCCCTGTGGGTCTTCTACCGCTGGTTCGGGATCTATCGCAGCCGCCGCGTCGAGCATTTCCGCAGCGAGGCCGGGGCGATCCTGCTGGCCAACGGCCTGACCCTGCTGCTGCTCCTGGCCGAGGTGGCCGGCTTCAAGCTCAGCGAGCCCACGCGCCTGCAGATCGGCCTGTTCAGCGCCTACAACTCGCTGCTCGTGATCGGCGTGCACGGCGCCGGTCGCCTGTGGCTCCGGCGCCAGCGCCGGCAAGGCAAGAACACGCGTTATGTGTTGCTGGTCAGCTCGGCCCAGGGGCGCCTGTGGAGCTTCGTGCGCCGCGTGCGCTCGAACCTGTGGTGGGGCTACCGCGTGGTGGGCACGGTCGACATGCCCGGGCAGGAGGGGCGCATGGAGCCCGGCGTCGAGCCGCTGCTGACCCGCGAGGGCGCGCCCATGCCGCGTTATCGCCTGGACGAAGCCTCGGACGTGCTCGACGACCAGCCCGTGGACGAGGTCTGGATCGATGGCTTTCCCAGCGAGGACTCCCCGGTGCGGGCCTTCGCCGAGGATTCGGCCCAGCGCGGCTTGACCGTGCGCTACATCCTGTCCGAGCACCACACCCCGGGCTCGCGCTGGGGCTTCGAGCTGCTGGGGGGCATCGAGACCATCAGCGCCACGACCGCCCCGGTCGACGAGCTGTCGCTGATCTTCAAGCGTCTGCTCGACAT
>JBILNK010000243.1:0-4925 GCA_044375105.1 Planctomycetota bacterium | reverse complement strand
CTGGACAACTTCGTGTTGCCCCTGAACGTGGACAGCTACTTCCTGTACACGCTCAACAACCCGAACGTCCCGCCCCTGACGGGCTCCTTCGGGGTCCTCGACCCCCAGGGCAAGGCCCAGGCCTTCTTCAGCCTGCCGCCCGCCGCCAACCCGAACCTGGTCGGCTTGACGGTCGACCACGCGGCGGCCGTGATCGGCTTCGTGCCCCCGCCGATCCCGGTGATCACCTTCGTCAGCAACGCGGTCTCCCTGCAGTTCCAACCCTGATCCGCGGAGCCGCCGTCGGGCGACAGCTCCAGGCGCCGCCGACCCGCTGCCTGCGGGTCGGCGGCGCCGGCTTTTCAGACCCGAGCAAGCCCGAGGGAAACGGGCGCTCCGGCGAGTTCTCCGGCTGCGATCGGCAAGGCTTCAGCGGGGCTGGCCGGGCCGATCGAGCGCGCCAGCACCTGCTCGGCAATGAAGGCCCGATGGGTCTCGACCGCCTCGCGCAGGCTCTCGGATCCGCCGTAGGTCAAGCGGATCGAGTCCGAGACGTCCAGGCCGCTGTCCTTGCGGGCCTGCTGCACCAGGCGCACGAAGTCGCGCGCCAACCCTTCGCGCTCGAGTTCGGGGGTCAAGCGCGCGTCGAGCACCACCACGGCGTCGTTGCTGGGCAGCGCGGCCACCAGGAAGCCGCTGCCGGCCACGGGCGCCAGGCTCAGGCTGAACTCGCCCTCGGCCGCCGACAGCACTCGGCCGGCCACCTCCACGTCGCCCCCGGGCAGGCGCTTCCAAGCGCCGCCCTTGGCGGCGGCCAGGATCGACTTCATCTCGCCGCCCACCTTGGGTCCGAGCTTGCGCGCGTCGAGCTTGAGCTCGAAGCGCGCGAAACGCTCCACGTCGCCCGATAGCTGGGCGTCCTTGACGTTGAGCTCGTCGCGCAGCAGATCCAGGTAAGGGGCCAAGCGCTCGGCGCCGGCGCCCGCCACGGTGGCCTGGGCCAGGGGCAGCCGCACCCGCAGGCGCGCCTCCTCGCGCAGCCCGAGGCCGACCGAGCAGGCCGCGCGCACCCGGTCCATGTCGGCCACCAGCTCGCTGTCGGGCGCCAGACGGGCTGCGTCGGGCCAGTCCGCGAGGTGCACCGACTCGGCGCCGGTCAGCTCGGTGTAGATGTGCTCGCTCAGGAACGGCAAGAGCGGCGCCGCGACGCGCAGCAGCGCCTCGAGGCAGGTGTAGAGCGTGTCGTAGGCGGCCTGCTTGTCCGCGCTGGCCACCTTGGCCCAAAAGCGCGGGCGCGAGCGGCGGATGTACCAGTTGTTGAGCGCGTCCAGGTGGGCGCGCAGGTCCTGACAGGCTTCGGCGATCTCGTAGGACTCGAGGTGCCGCTCGCTGGAGCGCACCAGCTCGGCGGTCTTGGCCAGGGCGTAGCGATCGAGCGGGTTGACCGCGCGCTCGATGGGGCGGCCGCGCAGGCGGTCGGCGTTGGCGTAGAGGGCGTAGAAGGCCCAGGCGTTCCAGATCGGATTCAGCACCAGGCGCACGACCTCGCCAAACTCCTGGCCCTCGCGGGAGATGGCCAGCTCTCCGCCGCGCATGATCGGCGCCGACATCAGCAGCCAGCGCATGGCATCCGAGCCGTGCTTCTCGAAGACCTCCTCCGGCGGCGGGTAGTTGCGCAGGCGCTTGGAGAGCTTCTGGCCATCCTCGGCTACGACCACACCGTGGCAGATGACGTTCTGGAACGGCGGGCGGTCGAACAGGGCGGTGCCCAGCACCATCAAGGTGTAGAACCAGCCGCGCGTCTGGGCCACGTACTCGACGATGAAGTCGGCCGGGAAGTGGCGCTCGAACCAGTCCTTTTTCTCGAAGGGGTAGTGGACCTGGGCGAAGGGCATCGAGCCCGACTCGAACCAGCAATCGAGCACGTCCTCGACGCGGCGCATGGTGGAGCGGCCGCTGGGGTCGTCCGGATTGGGTCGCGTCAGGGCGTCGATCGCCGGCCGATGCAGGTCCTCCAGGCGCACGCCGAAGTCGCGCTCGAGCTCGGCCAGGCTGCCGTACACGTCGATGCGCGGATAGCGCGGATCGTCGCTCCTCCAGACCGGGATCGGCGTGCCCCAGAAGCGGTTGCGGCTGATCGACCAGTCGCGGGCGCCGGCCAGCCACTTGCCGAACTGGCCGTCGCGCACGTGCTCCGGGATCCAGCGGATCGACCGGTTCAGCTCGACCATGCGCTCGCGGATCTTGGTCACCGCCACGTACCAGGAGGACATGGCTCGATAGATCAGCGGCTGGTCCGTGCGCCAGCAGTGCGGATAATTGTGGCGGTACTGCTCGTGGCGCAGGACCAGCCCACGGGCCTTCAGGTCCTTGATGATGCGCGGGTTGGCCTCGAACACGTTGAGGCCGGCGTAATCGGCGACTTCCGCGGTGAAGCGCCCGCGCTCGTCGACCGGCACCACCAGCTCGATGCCGTGCTCCTCGCACAGGCTTTGGTCGTCCTCGCCGAAGCCGGGCGCCATGTGCACGATGCCGGTGCCCTCTTCGGTGGCCACGAAAGCCCCGGCGAGCACGCGGAAGGCGCCCGGGTGGCCCAGGAAGTAGCCGAACGGCGGGCGATAGCGCCGCCCCACCAGGGCCTGCCCCGGCAGGGTGCCGTGGTCGATCGCGCCGGCCAGCTCGCGGGCGTATTTGGCCACCAGGGCGCGGCCCAGCACCAGGCGGCGCCCGGCGAACTCGAGCACGGCGTACTCGATCCCGGGCCCGACCGCGGCCGCCAGGTTCGACGGCAGCGTCCAGGGCGTGGTGGTCCAGATCAGCAGATCGACCGGCAGCTGCGGGCCGGGCAAGCCCGCGCAGCTCTCGGTTTCGAGCTCGAAGCGCACCGTCAGGGCCGGGTCGTCGCGCTCGCGATAGCTGTTGTCGATGCGCGTCTCGAAGTTGCTGACCGGCGTCTCCGCTGCCCACGAGTAGGGCAGCACGCGATGGCCCTCGTAGATCAGGCCCTTGTCCCAAAGCTGCTTGAAGGCCCACAGCACGCTCTCCATGTAATCCCGGTCCATGGTCTTGTAGTCGGCGTCGAAGTCGACCCAACGACCCTGGCGGGTGACGTACTCGCGCCATTCGCGCGTGTACTTGAGCACCGACTGCCGGCAGTGGTCGTTGAATCGACCGATGCCGTACTGCTGGATCTTGGCGCGGCCCGAGATGCCCAGTTCGCGCTCGGACTCCATCTCCGCCGGCAGCCCGTGGCAGTCCCAGCCGAAGCGGCGCTCGACCCGGCGCCCGCGCATGGTCTGGAAGCGCGGCACCACGTCCTTGGCGTAGCCGGTCAGCAGGTGCCCGAAATGGGGCAGGCCGTTGGCGAAGGGCGGGCCGTCGTAGAAAATGAACTCGTGGCCGCCCTGGGCGCTGCTCGGCCGGAACTCCACCGAGCGCCGGAAGGTGTCCTGCTGGCGCCAGCGCTCGAGGACGCGCCGCTCGATCGCCGGGAAGTTCGGCTGGGGATCGACTTTGGGGTAGGGCGGCGAATCGTGCGGGGGCTGCATGGAGGGACTGCGCGGGTAGGGAGCGAAGCGCTACTTTCGTTCCCGCGCCCGGTCGGTTCCAGCCCTGGCTGCCGCGGGCCGGCGAGGCGGGCCCGGGAGCGGGGCGCCCCGGCCGGCCCGCGGGGTCCCTAGACTCCCGCCATGACGGCCCTCTCCCGGTCTGCCCAGCGGCCGCTGCCCCTGTGGGTGCCCGCGGCGCTCTTGGCCCTGTGCCTGCGCGCGCTACTGGCGGCCTCGCGGCTCGATGAGCTCGAGCTCGAGCGCTACAACGCGAACCTCGGCTGGGCCCTGCTGCACGGGCTGCCGCTCGACCCGAGCCAGCTGCCGGTGATCCCCCACCTGCGCGGATCGGTGGTCTTCGGGGTGCTGCTGGTGCCGCTGCTGTGGTTGTTCGGACCGAGCCTGCTGGCCTTGAAGGCCCTGGCCGTGCTATGGGGCGCCTGGATCGTCGGCCTGACCAGCGCCCTGGCGGAGCGCCACTTCGGGCGGCCCGCGGGCCTCTTGGCGAGCGTACTGGCCCTGCTGGCGACCCCGGCCATGGCCTGCGTCGACGTGCTGGCCCTCGGCAGCCACGTGGACTCGATCGTATTCATCCTGCTGCCGCTGTGGTGGTCGGGCAAACCGCACCGCGGCCTGTGGGCCGCTACCGTCTACGGCCTGCTGCTGGGCCTGGGGCTCTTGTTCAGCATGCAGTTCTGGGTGGCGCTGCCGGCGATCGTGGCCTTCTGGTGGTTCACGGGCCAGCCCGAGTCGCCGCGCCCGCTCGGCCTGCGCCTGGCCAAGCTGTCGCTCTGCGCGCTGCTGGCGGCGCCGTCGATCCTGTTGATTCCTTTCTTGACCCGCCGGGCGACGCTGGTCAACCGCCCGATCGCGGACCGCATCCTGCCGGACGGCTTTGGAGCCGCGCTCGAGCGCCTGTGGGACCTGCTCTCCCATGACCTGCGGCGTTCCTGGCTGTTCGAGGAGCAGGGCCTGGCCTGGCTCTCGTACGCCTTGTACGGCGGGATGGTCCTGGGCGCACTCTACGCCCTCGGCCGCGCCCTGGGCGCTCCGCTGCTCCGCCGCACCGATCCGGCTTGGGAGGGTCCTCGCCGCCTGTGGGTCTTCGCGCTGGTGCACGTCGGCAGCCTCAGCTCGGCCTACGCGATCAGCGACTTCCGCCTGAACTTCGAGGGCACGGCCGACGGCATGGGCAGCCGCTACCTGATGCCCATCTGGCCAGCGCTGGCCTTTCTGGCGGCCGCGCCCCTGTCCGGATGGCGGGGGCGCGCGGCCCCAGGTTGGCTCTGCGGCCTGTGCTTGCTTCCGGCGCTGCCCCTGGCCGGAGCCTGGTGGCCGCTCTTGAACCCGAGCCGCAGCCTCGACCAGCCGCCGGTGCTGGCCACCGAGCTGTACGCC
>JBILNK010000133.1:0-12013 GCA_044375105.1 Planctomycetota bacterium | reverse complement strand
GATCCCGCGGCGCGCTGGGCCTGGATCCGGCGGCTCGATCCCAACTGGCCCGCTTGGACCCCCCTGGCCTACGGCGGCGACTTCGTCCCGACCAAGGGGACCGACCTCGAAGCCCTGCGCGGCGAGCTCCAGCGCGCCCAGGATCTGGAAGCCGAGCTGCGCCAGGCCGCCCTGTCGGGCCTGGGGCGCGCCTTTGCCGAGGCCCACCGGGAACGGCAGGTGCGCGGCTTGCGCTATCCGCCGCTGGCCGCCGGCCTGCCCGGGGCCGAGCTCGGGCGGCGCATCGCTGCCGAGGGCCAAGGACTTGCGGACGCCGACTTCCGCTGGTTTTCCGCGGGGGTCGGCCGGGCCTTGGCCCCGCTGCTGATCGGCGAGACCCTGGTGGTGCGCGAGCTGATCCGGGACGGGAAAGCGGCCCGCGTCGGTCGCTATCGCCCCCTGGACGAGGGCTGGGCCTGGCTGGCGGCCTGGCCAGCGCGCGGCCGCGCCGCTGTGGCGCTGGGGCTGGGTTTCCAGTTGGGTCTGCGGCTCTCGCCTTACGACCCCAGCGCCGACGCGGTCCTGTCGGGCCTCGCGGCCCCGGCGATCGCCGACCAGGAACCGCTTTTCCGCGGCCTGTGGGCCGGCTATCGCATGCGCTTCATCGAAGCGAGCTATCGACCGCCGCGAGCCCTGCGGGCGCTCGACAAGCTGCCCCCCGAGGGCCGTACTGCCGTGGAGGCCGCCCTGCGAGCGGCGCCGCAGGCGCCCTTCCCTTGACCGCGCCCCCCGGGCGAGCGCCCGTCCGCGGCGCCTCGGCTTCGGCGTGCCGCCTTGCTCCGGTCAGCCGCCGCGGCGCTCCAGGGCCGACTTGAGCACGCGCGAGAGCTCGGCCAACTGGAAGGGCTTGCGCACGAGCCCCGACAAGCCGGGGGCCGGGAACTCCTGCTGGATGTTGTCGTAGCCCCAGCCCGAGGAGAGCACGATCGGCAGGTCCGGATCGAGTTTCCTCAGCTCCGCGAAGGTTGCCCGCCCGTCCATGCCCGGCATGATCAGGTCGAGCAGCACCAGGTCGATCGGCGGCTGGGCTTCGGCCACGCGCTGAGCCGCTTCCACGCCGTTCTCGACCGCCAGGACCCGATAGCCCAGCTCCTCCACCATCGCCGCCGCGGTGCTGCGCACCAACGCCTCGTCGTCGACCACCAGCACGGTGCCGCTGCCCTGGAGCGCCTCGTCCGGCGCGTCGTCGGGCTCCGGCAGCGCCGCGGGCCCCACCGAGGGGAACAGCAGGCTGAACTCGGCTCCCTGGCCGGGTTCGCTCTCGACCCGCACGATGCCGCCCACCGAGCGCACGATCCCGTAGACCATCGCCAGCCCCATGCCGGTGCCCCGCCCGGGCTCCTTGGTGGTGAAGAACGGCTCGAAGATGCGCGCCTGGAGGTCGGCCGACATGCCCACGCCCGTGTCCTTGACCAGCAGCTCCTGGTAGCGCCCGGAGGGCAGCTCCGGATAGAGGTGGGCGACCTCGGGCCGCAGCCAGCGCTCGCCGGTGCGGATCGTCAGGCGACCTCCGCCTGGCATGGCGTCGCGAGCGTTGACCGCGAGATTCAGCAGCACTTGCTGGAGCTGGCTCGCGTCCCCGCGCACCAGACAGGCGCCTGGCGCCAGGTCCAGCTGGACCTCGATGTTCTTGTTGAGCGTGCGCCCGAGCAACTGGTGGACCTCGGCGATCAACTCGTGCAGGTCGATCACGCGCGTGTCGGGCTTTTCGCTGCGCGCGAAGCCGAGCAGCTGGCGGGTCAGGTCGGAGCCGCGCCGGGCCGCCTTGAGCATCACGTCGACCGAACTCTTGACCCCCGGGTCGAGCTGCGGGCGCCCGAGCAGCAGCTCCGCATGCCCCGAGATGGCCATCAGCAGATTGTTGAAGTCGTGGGCCACGCCGCCCGCCAGGGTGCCCAGGGATTCGAGCTTTTGAGCCTGGCGCAGGCGCTCTTCGAGGGCCGCGCGGCGCGCCTCGCTGCGCGCCCGGGCGACCGTGTTGGCGAACACGTCGGCCAGCAGCCGCATCAGCGAGGGCATCTCGGGATCCCAGGGCAGCTCCGAACGCAGCCGGTCGAAGCCGAGGAAGCCGATCTGGTCCCCGGCGCAGGACAGCGGAACGCACAGGAACGAGCGGCAGCCGAGGGCCTCCAGCTGCATCCGCTCGCGGGTCCAGGTGGCATCCAGATCGGCGACGGAGCGCACGAAGAAATCCTCGCGGGCCCGCAAGCGGCGCAGCAACCAGCCCAGGGCGCCGGGATGATCCTCGCGGATCTCGGACTGGAACTCCGGCAGCCCCGGCGCGCTCCAGCCATGGGTGCGCACCAGGCGCGTGCCGTCGGGATCGAACTGGAACAGGAAGGCGCGCTCGAGGCCGGTGAATTCCGAGATCTGCTGTAGGGCGCGCTGGATGCCCTCGTCGAGCTCGGCGCTCGACAGGTTGATGAAACGCGTCGAGATCGAGGTGATCAGCTTCTCGAGTTGCACGCGCATCTCGAGCTTGGCCTGGGCCTCCTTGCGCGGCGTGATGTCGGTGGCCACCAGGATCACCGCCGCCGGGCGGCCTTCTTCCTCGTGGCGCCCGATGCGGCAAGCGTGCCAGGTGATGCGCTCCGGCCCCCGGCGCATGCGGTATTCGGCGGAAGCCGCCGCCCCGCTGGCGAAGACCGCTTCGACCTGGGCGCGGATCCGGCCGCGGTCTTCGGGCAGGATCTGCTGATAGAAATCCGGCGGCCCGCCGCCCGGGGCCGGCGAGAACTGCCGATTGGCGAACAGCACGCGGCCTTCGCTGTCCAGGGTCGCGATCAGGTCCGGGGCGTTCTCGACCAGCGAGCGCCAGCGCGCCTCCGAGCCGCGCACGGCCAGGCTCTGGCGCTGGCGCTCGATCTCGAAGCCGGCCCGGGCGGCGAAGATCCGCAGGATCGACTCGGCCTGGACGCGCTCGTCGAGCGGCGCCACGTGCAGCACGCCCAGCACGCCGATCACTTGGGCCTTCGAATCGAGGATCGGCACGCCCAGATAGCTGGTGACGCCCTGCTCGGCGATCCAGGAATGGCGCCGGAAACGGCCGTAGAGACCCTCCGGGAAGTGCACGGCCCCGTCGGTGAGCACCAGCGCATCGGGGGTGCCCTCGGCTTCGTACTCGTAGCCGTCCGAGTACTCGCTACCCGACCACAGCGCCAGCATCGACAGGCGCGGAGGCGTGGCGCTGACCAGCTCGGCCACGTAGGCCAAGCGCACCGACAGGGCCCGGGTCAGGTAGCGCACCAGGGTGCGGAAGAAGCCCTGGCCCGAGGCGCTCGAGGTGGCCTCGACCACCAGCTTGAGCTGCTGCTCGCTGTGGCGCCGCTGGGAAGCATCCACCGCCGCGCCGTTGAGGCGCAGGAGCTGCCCGGCCTCGTCCAATTCAGGCTCCAAGCTGACCTCGAAGGTCTTGCCGGCGAGTTCGACCGTGAGCTGGCGCTGGCGGCCAGCCAAGCCTTGGCGCAAGGCCTCCACCAGGGACGGGACGTCGCCGAAGGCCGAGAAAACCGAGCCGCCGTGGCCGCCGCGCTGGGCGCCGGGCCCCACGCCGCCGCGCACCTCGAGGTGGCCCTTCGGATCGAGATGGAACAGCAGCACCTGGGAGCCGAGCAGCAGCTCGGACAGGCTGGCGGCGCCGTGGCGCGGGCGGTCCTGGGCGCCCAGCAGCACCCCGATCGCGCGCGGTCCGCCGCGCGCGTCCTGGGGCCCCAGCGGAAACACGCGGGCCACGGGGCTGCTGGCCGCGGGCAGATCGGACTCGAGCAGCACGCGCCCCGGGCAGCCCTCCGCCGCGGCGGGCAGCAGGGCCTCGAGGCGGCGAGCCAGCGGCGTTCCGATGGCCTCTGCCAGGGGCTGGCCGAGCTCGGGTCGACGCCCGATCAAGCGCTCCACCGGACCCAAGGCCGCCACCAGCCGGGCGCCGGGCCATTCGACCCACAGCAGGGCCTCCTCGGCCCGCTCCACCAGGCCCGCGAGATCGAGGGCTCCGCTCGGACCGAAACGTTGCTCGGCCGCGCCGATCAGCGTCCGTCCGCCGCCCGCGTTGGGCAGCACATCGAAGCGCAGCGCCCAGGGAACGCCGCCGGGGGCGCGCAGGTGCAGGCGCAGGCGTTCCGGTCGGCGGCGCCCGCGGCTCTCCAGGGGCTGGGTCAGGAGCGGCCGGTCGGCGGCCGCCACCAGCGGCGCCAGCCCGCGCCCGATCAGCTCCGCCGGGCGCTTGCCCAGCAGGCGTCCGGCCGAGGGATTGGCATCGGCGATCAAGCCGCGGGGATCGAGCTCCAGATAGACCAGTCCGGACGGCGGGTCGCGGCGCAAGGCCGGCTCGAACCGGGCTGCGGGCGCCTCGAGCAGCACCTCCAAGAGCGCCCGCTCGTGCAGCGGCTCCACCAGATAAGCAAGCGCGCCCTGGGCCAGCCAGCGCGCGCGGCGCTCGGGCAGCTCGCGGTCGGCCAGGATGATCAGCTGGAGCTGGCCGACGAGGCGCGCCAGGGCGCCGTCGAAGGGGTCCGCACCGACCACCGAAGGCACGTCGCGCACGATCAGGACCTCGGGGCGCCGCTCCTCGAGGGCCTGCAGGGCCTCGATGGCCGAGCCCGCGCTGCGCAGATCGAAGCCGGCGGTCGACAGCGCTCGAGCCCAGGGGCTGGCGCGCTCGGCGCCGGGCCGATCGAGCAGCAGCACCGAGCGCTGGGCGCAGGCCATCAAGGGCATCAGCACGCGGCCGAGAACCTCGACGCCGGCACCCCAGATGCTGCGCGGCAGGTAGGTCACGCACAGATCCTCGAGCACCTCGCGAGCCGAATCCTCGAGGCCTTCGGGCCCGAACACGACGACGGGGACTCGGCTCGACAGGTCGTAGGCCAGGAAGCGCGGCAGGGCCCAACCCTCGGCCTGCGCGATCTCGAAATCGACCAGCACCAGATCGGGGCCCGCCGCGGCGCGGCGGCAGGCCTGGTCCGAGCCGCGCTCGATCCAGACCTCGAAGCCCAGCTCCGCCAGGTGTTCGGGCAGCGCCGGATCTCCCGCTGGCGGGGCCACCAGCAGAGCGGCCAGGGCGGCCCGGACCGGCGATTCTTGGGGCATGGGTAGGGGACCAGCGCGGCAGGTGAGGGTTAGCATGCCGTCGGCGCGGCCCGCCACCTAGGGCCGAACCCATGGGCTTCCCCTTCCGCCCCCCTTTCGGCCCGTTGCTGGCTCTGGCCCTCTCCGGCTGGCCTTCCTCGGCCGTACCGATCCCGGCGCAGAACGCGCGAGAGGCCCTCGCCGCCGACCGGGAACTGGCCGCAGCGGCGGCCCGCTGGGAGGTCGGTCAACGGCAGGAAGCGGTGCTCGAGCTCTCGGCGGCGGCGGAGCGCCGGGGCTCGCCGGAGCGCTGGCGCACCCTGGCGCGCTGGTGTTTCGAGACCCATCGCCTGGAGCAGAGTCTGGCGGCCCTCGACGAACTGGGCGCCGATCCCGAGCGCCTGCGCGGACGCCTGCTCGTCCGGCTGCTGCGCTACGAAGAGGGCCTGGCCCTGCTCGAGCGCGATAGCGAAGCCGAATTGCTGGCGCGGCTCGAAGCCCTCGAGGCCCTCGGACGCTTCGAGGACTGGCCCGCGGAATTGGAGGCCGGCGCCAAGCTGCTGGGGCCGACGCACCCGGAGCTCCTGCGGCGCCAAGGGCGGCTGGACCTGGAGGCCGGGCGCCTGGAAGCGGCCATCGAGGCCTTCGAGAGCTGCCTGTCCCAGGATCCGACCCTGGCTCCGGCGCTGTTCGGCCTGGGCCAGGCCCTGCTGCGCCTGGGGCGCGAGCAGGAGGGGCTCGAAAAACTGGCCCAACACCGCGTGCTCGTCCCGCTGCTCGACGAGCTCGAATTCGCGCGCCGCTCCCTCGACCTGGCGCCGAGCCATGGCCCCAATTGGGCCAGTCTGGGCGATGTGCAGCGCCGCCTGGGCCAGCCCCAGGTGGCGCTGGCCTCGTATGCGCGCGCCCTGAGCCTGACCCAGGGGGAGGAGCGCGCCCCGATCGTGCTGCGCGCGGCGCGTCTCGAAGAGGAAGACCTGGGCCAGCCGGCCCTGGCGCTGGCGCGGCTGGAGGCCGAATGGAGCCTGCACGGCGATCTGCGCGTGCTGGTGCGCGCCAGCGACGTGGCGGCGCGGGCCGGCGACCTCGCCCGCGCCCTGGAGCTGATCGATCTGGCCCTGGCCCGGCGCCCCGCCGACGCCGCCCTCCTCGAACGACGGGCCAAACTGCGCCCCGCCCCGCCGCCGCCCCGCTGATCCCTCGGCGCAGCGTCCGGGCCGCCGCTGCGGCCCCCGCGCGAGCCCCGCAGCGCCCGCCGCCTCCCCCACCGGAATGCAACGTCCCGCACCGCTCCTGGCGCTCTTGGCGCTGCTGGCGCTGCCCCTCTGGGGCGGGGCCTGCCGTCGGGACCCCGCGCGAAGCCCCGCGGCAAGCGGCCCCGGGCCCGGCGCAACGGGCGGCCCTGCGCCGCGCTCGGGCCAAGCTCGTAGCGCCGCCGCGGAGGCTTCCACAGGGGTCTGGTTCGAAGACGGCACCGAGGCGTCCGGCCTGCGCTTCGAGCACGAGATGGGCGCGACCGCCGAGCGCCACCTGCCGGAGACCATGGGCGGCGGCGGGGCGATCGTCGACGTGGACAACGACGGCGATCTCGACGTGTACCTGGTGCAGAGCGGGCCCATGCCGCTCGATCTGCTCGCGCTCGAGGCCGAAGCCCGCGACCCACAGCGCCGCGCCGCGATCCGCCCCGAGGCGCCGCCCAACCAGCTGTTCCTCAACGACGGACGGGCGCGCTTCAGCGACCACACCGCGGCCAGCGGCGCCGCGGCCGACCGCGGCTATGGCCAGGGCGTGGCCCCGGGCGATGCCGACGGCGACGGCTGGGTGGACTTCTACGTGACCAACTTCGGCCCGGACGTCTTCGTGACCGGCGGGCCCGGGGCCGTCTTCACCGACCGCACCCTCGAGAGCGGTCTGTTCGATGCCCGCTGGACCGCCGGAGCGAGTTTTTTCGACGCGGACCAAGACGGCGACCTGGACCTGTACGTGTGCGCCTACGTGCAGATCGACGTCGCCGAACCGGTCTGGTGCGGGCGCCGCGAAGAAGGCTACCGCTCCTATTGCAGCCCGGACCAATACGCGGGCCTCGAAGACCGCTTCTGGCGCAACGACGGACGGGGACGCTTCAGCCTCGCGAATCAGGTTGCCGGCCTGATCGGCACCGATGGCAAGGGGCTCGACGTGCTGCCGGTCGACATCGACCTCGACGGCGATCTGGACCTGTACGTGGCCAACGATTCGGTCGAAAACCGCCTTTGGCGCAATCTCGGCAACGGGCGCTTCGAAGACCACACCCTGCGCTCCCAGACCGGCGTCGACAGCAACGGCATGACCGAAGCGGGCATGGGCCTGGTGGCCGGGGACCTGGACGAGGACCTGGACTTCGACCTGTACGTCACCAACCTGGACCTCGAATCGAACACGCTGTATCGCAACGACGGGCGCTGGTTCACCGACTCCACGGCCCGCGCCGGGCTGGATGCCCCTAGCCGCCCCTGGGTCGGCTTCGGCGTGGTGGCCGAGGATTTCGATCTCGATGGCGACCTGGACCTGGCGGTGGGCAACGGCCACGTGATCCACAACATCGCCCTGTACCACCCGGAGCGCAGCTGGGCCCAGCCCCTGTCCCTGTACGAGAACCTGGGCGCCGGGCGCTTCGAGGTCCGGCCCGAGTTCCTCGGCTCCCTGGCCGAGCAGCGCTTCGTCGGGCGCGGGCTCTACTCAGGCGACCTGGACGGCGACGGCGACAGCGACCTGCTGCTGCTGCAGTGCGGCGGGCCCGCACGCCTGTTGCTCAACCAAACCCCGCTCTCCAGGCCCTCGATCGAGGTGCGCGGCCTGCCCCCCGGCGCGTACCTGCGGGCCGCCGCCCCGGACGGCCGCGAGCGGCTGCGCCTCGGCGGCGGGCCGAGCTATTACGGACGCAGCGCCGACCGGGCCCTGTTCGCCAGCCCCGAGGGCTTCGACCCCGGCGCGTCCAAGCTGGTCCTCCCCGGCCGGCCCGACGCGCGGCTCGTGCCGATCGACTTGCCCGGCCGCCCCGCGGGCCGGATCGCCTACCGCGTGGATTCGAAGGCGCGCTGAGCTTTGCCCTCCGATGCGCCCGCCGGATGGCCGGCCACGGGCATCCGACGGGCCGTGTCGCGACTCGGGCATCGCGCGACGATGTTCTGCGGAAGTCGATTGCCTGCTGAGCCGGTCAGGACAGACCGCCGTCGATGGCCAGGGTTTGGCCGGTGATGTAGCTGGCCTTCGGGCCGAACAGGAAGCCGACCAGGGCGGCGACCTCCTCCGGGTCGGCGAAGCGCTTGAGCGGCACCTCGGCGGACAGCTGTTGCTCGTCCAGGCCGGCCAGCATGTCGGTGCGCACGAATCCGGGGGCCACGGTGTTGACCGTGATGCGGCGCTTGGCCAATTCGAGCGCCAAGGAGCGCGCGGCGGCGATCAGCCCCGCCTTGGCCGCCGCGTAGTTGGTCTGTCCGGCGCGGCCCAACAGGCCCGTGACCGAGGAAATCACCACGATGCGGCCCCCGTCGCGCAGGCCGACCATGGGCATCACCAGCGGACGCAGGAGGTTGTAGAAGCTGTCCAAGTTGGTGCCGAGCACGCGGTCCCAAGCCTGACCGGAGAGCCCGGCGAAGGGGCCGTCCTCGGTGACCCCGGCGTTCAGCACGGCGCCCCAGAAGGGCCCGCGCGCCTGCAGGTCGGCCTCCAGGGCCGCGCCCGCGGCAGCGCGGTCGGAAACATCGAAGGGCAGCAGCTGGGCCGAGCCCCCGGCGGCTTCGATCTCGCGCCTCAGCGCCTCGGCTTTGTCGGCGCTCTGGCGGAAATTGAGCGCCACGGAGAAGCCCAGCGCGGCCAGCTCACGGGCGATGGCCGCGCCGATGCCTCGGCTGGCGCCGCTGACCAGGACACGGCGCGGCGGTTGGACCTTGTTCATGGCTCGCTCGGGCAACGGGGGCCTGGGTGCGGGAGGCAGACGATCAGCGCACCACGAAGTTGATCAGCCGGCCGGGCACGTAGACCGTCTTGACGACGTCCTTGCCCTCCAGCCAATGGGGCACGGCGCCGCGCGCCGCGGCGATCGCAGCGGCCTCGTCGACCGCCTTGGGGACCTGCACCTTGCCGCGCAGCTTGCCGAGCACCTGCACGACCAGTTCGATCGTGTCGTCCTCGAGGTACTGGGGCTGCACCTTGGGCCAAGCCTCGCGGGCCAGGCTGGCGCGGTGCCCGAGGCGCGCCCAGAGCTCCTCGGAGAAATGGGGCGCGAAGGGGGCCAGCGCCAGCAGGAAACGCTCGGCCTGGTCGCGGCGCAAAGACTCGGGGGCCTTGGTGGCCTCGTTGACGAAGGTCATGAGGGCCGCCACCGCGGTGTTGAAGTTGAAGCCCTGGAACGAGTCGTCCACCCGCTTGATGGCCCGGTTGAGGGCGCGCTCGAGCTCCAGGGCCGCGCCCGCGGGCGCCCCCTCCGCGGCCTGGGCCAGGTGCGGCCGCAGGGGCGCCTGACCGTCGGGGTCCACGAACAGGCGCCAAGCGCGCTCGAGGAAACGCCGGCAGCCGGGCACGTCGCGCGGGTTCCAGGGCTTGCTGTCCGCCAGCGGCCCCATGAACATCTCGTACAGGCGGAACGTATCGACCCCGAACTCGCGGCAGACGTCGTCCGGATTGACGACGTTCTTGAGCGATTTGGACATCTTGGCCAGCACCTGCTCGAGCTGGGCGCCGGTCGGGGCGTGCACGGGCTGGTCGTTCTCGAAGCGCACCTCGTCCGCGGGGACCAGGCGGCCGCTCGGATCCTTGTAGGCGAAGGCCCCCAGCATGCCCTGGTTGAACAGGCGCGCGAAGGGCTCCTTGGTGGTCACCAGGCCCAGGTCGTAGAGCACCTTGTGCCAGAAGCGCGCGTAGAGCAGGTGCAGCACGGCGTGCTCGGTGCCCCCGATGTAGAGGTCGACCTGCTGCCAATAGCGCGCGGCCTCCGGCGCGAAGGGCGCCGAGGCGTTGCCCGGGTCCATGAAGCGCAGGTAGTACCAGCAGGAGCCGGCCCAACCGGGCATGGTGTCGGTGTCGCGCTGGGCCGGCCGGCCGCTGGCGGGGTCGACCGTGCGCACCCACTCGGTGGCCTTGGCGAGCGGCGGCCGACCGTCGTCGGAGGGCGCGAAGTCCTGCATCGGCGGCAGCTCCACCGGCAGGTGCTCGTCGGGCACGCGCACGGCGCGGCCATCCTCCAGGTG
Organism: Planctomycetota bacterium; assembly: GCA_044375105.1. Taxonomy (GTDB): domain Bacteria; phylum Planctomycetota; class UBA1135; order UBA1135; genus JBIKLM01. The sequence continues at coordinate 1,682 of JBILNK010000133.1, read as the reverse complement.
CAGCACGGGGAAGGGCTCGCCCCAGTAGCGCTGGCGGCTGAACAGCCAATCGCGCAGCCGGTAGGTCGTGCGCGCGCGGCCGTGGCCCTGGGCTACGAGCCACTCGATCATGCGGGCCTTGGCTTCGGTCACGCGCAACCCGTCCAGGAAGCCGGATTCGATCGCCGGCCCGTCGCCGGTGTAGGCCTGGCCCTCGAACCCGGCCGGCGGCTGCACGGTGCGGCGGATCGGCAGGCCGAACTTCTCGGCGAATTCGTAATCGCGCTGGTCCTGGCCGGGCACCGCCATGATCGCGCCGGTGCCGTAGCTGGCCAGCACGTAGTCGGCGATCCAGATCGGGATGCGCCGCCGGGCGTCCCCGACGGGGAACGCGGGGTTCTCGGCATAGGCCCCGGTGGCCACGCCGCTCTTGGTCTTGGACAGGTCGGTGCGCTCGAGGTCGCTCTTCTTGGCGGCCGCGGCCACGTAGGCCTCCACGGCGGCCCTGCGCTCGGCCGTGGTCAGGCGTTCGACCAGCGGGTGCTCCGGCGCCAGCACCAAGAAGGTGGCGCCGAACAGCGTGTCCGGCCGCGTGGTGAAGACCGTGATCGCCGCGCCGGGATGACCCGCGACCTGGAAGTCGACCTCGGCGCCGCGCGAGCGGCCGATCCACTCGCGCTGCATGGTCTTGACCGACTCGGGCCAATCCAGCGCGTCCAGGTCGTCGATCAGCCGATCGGCGTAGGCGGTGATGCGCAGCATCCACTGCTTTTTCGGCACGCGCACGCAGGGATGGTCGCCGCGCTCGCTGCGGCCGTTGATGACCTCCTCGTTGGCCAGCACGGTCTTGAGCGCTTCGCACCACCAGACCGGCACCTCGGCCTGGTAGGCCAGGCCGCGGTCGAACAGGCGCGCGAAGATCCACTGGGTCCAGCGGTAGTAGGACACGTCCGCGGTCGAGAGCTCGCGGCTCCAGTCGTAGGACAGGCCGATCGCCTTGAGCTGACGCCGGAAGGTGCGGATGTTGGCCGCGGTGGTCTCGGCGGGGTGCTTGCCGGTCTGGATGGCGTACTGCTCCGCCGGCAGCCCGAAGGCGTCGTAGCCCATCGGGTGCAGGACGTTGAAGCCCTCCATGCGTTTGCGGCGCGCGACCACGTCCGAGCCGATGTAGCCCAGGGGATGGCCCACGTGCAGGCCAGCCCCCGAGGGGTACGGGAACATGTCCAGCACATAGAACTTGGGCTGGCGCGGATCGAAGCCCGGATCGCCGGGGTTCGGCGTGCGGAAGGTCTGCTGGGCCTCCCAGGAGGCCTGCCAACGGCTCTCGATGGCAGCGGGGTCGTAGGCTTGGCTCACGGAGGTCTGGGTGCGATGGACGCCGGGAAGCGCGCGAGGATACGGGTCCTGCCGGCCAAAGCGGCGCTCCCCAGCGGCGCCGAAAAGAGCTTCTTGGCCGGGCCTTGACGCGGCCGGATCGGGCCGCCATCATTCCGCCTCCTTTCGGCGACCTGACGTCCGCGGCCCCGGCCGCAGGCAGCGGGAGCGGCCGCGGCCGGCGACGGCGGCGGGCGCAGGCTGAGAGGACCCGACGTGGTCGGCGCCCCCGGGCGCGGGCCCACCGTGGGGGATTAGCTCAGTTGGTAGAGCGCAACAATGGCATTGTTGAGGTCAGGGGTTCGACTCCCCTATCCTCCACCACCCCA
>JBILNK010000090.1:0-16982 GCA_044375105.1 Planctomycetota bacterium | reverse complement strand
CTGGCCTGAAGCACTCAACCAGTGGATGCAGTACAACCCATGCTGCCTCAGATCGAGCGACAACGCAGAGCCTCGAATGAAGCCGCACCGGCCATGACGGCGGGGTTTGCACACAACCTACGATGGGCACGAACGTAAGTCGTTATTCAGAAGTGGATTAGAGCGGAGGTTGGGTTAAATCACGGGAATCGCAAGATTTTTTCTTGCCCCCCCCCCCTCCCTCGTTTGCCTAAAATTCTAAAAGGCGGCGAATCAACAACGCTACAGTCCCTAGAGCCATGATTAAGAGACTCTTCTCGGAACGTTCGTCATCCTCCTCCAAGCAGAAAAAGTCTACCTGTGTTCGCCTCCGAGTCATGAACCTAGACTCTATCCTGCTGCTTCTCTCGATCATTGCCTTTTGCTCGCAACTGGCATTTGATACGGAGAAGTTTCAAAGTCGTATCCTTACGCCCTTCGAAGCTTCAAAAGTCAGCGCCGGGCAGATCATACTGGCCAACCATGAGTGCCTTTGGGCCCCTACAACCTGCCCTTCATATTCTTCGCCTTGCTCGACTGTCGGAGCGGCCTGCCAAAATTGCTACTCTCTTGAGACACAGAAGACAACTTGCTTTTCTGCACCTGAAAGCAGTTGCACGATTCCTAATCCGTTGCCATTCGTCAATACATGCCCAGGCGAGTACTCTGGGACTTGCGCCATCATTGACGGGAAGCTTGTGTGTTGGACTCCGCCGAATTCCATTCCCAACGGCAACATCTGTTCAGGAACTCCGAAGCATCAGTGCAGGCTTGATTCATGATCGGTTCTTCAAGGCCAGTTAAGTTAGTCGGCACTATCGTTCATGAGGGGGGGCACCATCCGGGAGCGCGACTCCCTTTTGGCCATGGAGCTTGCTTCTGGAGCGCTGCTGTCTCGGTCATGTAGGCCGAGAAATCTGGGGTGTTGTTGGCCGGGCACGTCGCTACGGCGACCAGGCAGCACCGAATTCGTCAGCTATGCACCCCTGGCGACCGTGCATTCTGATTGTTGGGCGGGTATGCAAGTTGGAATGGCGCTCCAACCTTCAGGTGTGCAATCTGTAGCTTCATCTGGCCCCTGGCAGTTGGTTCTCTGACCGTGAACTGGAAAGCACAAGCGAGGGTTGGTCGGAAGTTGGACAGCGGTATAAAGCAAGTCTATCCAAAAAATACCAGAAACTTCATGCCGGAAAACCGAATAATTCCGCGATCTCGGTGGTCCCGCCGACTGGCACGATCCTGCCTGATCGTCGGTCAGGAATCGATCGTCGATCCGATGGAGCCAGTTCTAATGCTTTCTCCACCAGTGGCCTCGATAGCAGAGCTCCTGCCGCTGAGCAAGGTGGAAGTGGAGCGGCTATCTATGGTAATTCAGGCGCGGCTTGAGGGAGTCGAACCGGTGCAAGTGGACTTTGCCAGGACAATCCAGACTTACCCCTATAGTCGCACTGTGGTAGGTGGATCGCCACAGCAACCGTCGGACAGATCGTCAGTAACAGTTGATACGGGAGTATGGAGGCAGTTTCGCCAGACCATATACTGTGAAATCGATACGCAAGGACCGGAGGCTGGGCTGGTGCGATACGTTTGGGGAAGTGGAGGGTCTTTCAACTCAATTGATTCGCTGATTGAGGGAAGCGTGGAGGATGTTCCTCACCCACGCCGCCTTCCCTTTGCCATCAAGACGACGAATCTCCGAACGCCGCCAGCGGAGGCGAGAGGGACGGGGTTGCCAGGTGATATAATGTTCAACTGGCTAGGATTCCCGCTTCACAAGCAGATTACGCAATTCGGGGATCCCGCTAGAGTAACCAGCCCAGAAGTCTCCAGGCCGGACCAGACTCTCTACCTTTTTGACCAGGAGCCGGGTTTCGACGGTAAGTACGGCGCTCCCGTCTTGATTGGTTGGGATGAATCGACTCAATGGATTGCCCAATGTTGGATTATGCATCGCCGAGTCTCGGAGATGGGCATTTCTTATGAAGCGAGCCCATGCCTTGAAGTCTCTGGAGTTGACTATCCGGTGTTTTATAAACTCGAAATCACCGATCGGAGGGTTCCGAATAATTCCGCTGATTTGAGCAACGGAAAGGAGGGATCTCCGCGAATAGCAGTCATGCGAAACTACTATCAAGCGCGAGGGCTCTTCTGCACCGAGACTCGATTGGAAATGCAGTTTCGTCGGCACAACAGCCGTGACATATCATTAAATGATTGGCTAGAACCGGGACCGCTTGCTTGGGCGCTAGTGAGGGACGCCCTTAACGGGGAAGAGTGGTTCGAGTCAGCCGGACGGCGACTCGTAGCGTCAGATTACCTAATGAGGGCTTCACAGGATGCAGCACGCATGTCTTCGATGCTTGGGCGCCGAGGCTATGTTCATCTCGCGGATGCCGATGTGGATGCAAAAGTATCCTGTGGGATACCAGCAATCTGGCTGTTCATGGGACTCATGGGCAAGCCGAGGGCTCTCTCGGAAATATGCGCGGTCATAGGGGAAGATCACTCTAGCCTCGATCTAAGTCTCGAAGATCTACACAGAGCTACTTTGGCTCTGGGGGCAGAAACCGTGGCAGCCCAGGTAGATATCCGTGACATTGACATCCTGGAAGACCCAATAATTGCACAATTGTCGGGCGGTCCATATTCGGAACCCCACTTTGCCGTGGCGTGTACGGACCATACGGGAGTTTGGATAGCCTCTCCGCCTGAAAGCATAAAGCTGCTCGGGAAGGACGTTCCGAGTCATGTATTTACCGGATTTTGCCTGATGACTTCCAGAACAGCAAGAAGTCTTGGTCTACTGGGTGGAATGAACGTCGGCGGGGTGCCCGATGCGTTGCCAGTTCCTCCGATTCCGCCGACTAGATTTATTGGTAGGAGTGAGCCAGTTTGGTTCGGTTTGAAGTACTTCGCTTTCATATTCTTCATGCTCACCACGGGGCTGATCTTGCGTAGGCGGCGTGCACGAAGGAAAAGTTTGGGTGCACATGGAGGTCCCATGAGTCTAAATCTGATAGTCAGCTTCGCATCTCTTAGCGTTCTAGGCTGCGATACCGATTCTGATTCTGTAGTTGTCGCAGGGAAGGGCGGAATCGATGCATCGCGGTGGCAGACTTCTCGGACTACTCCATCGCCAAAGAATAGTGGTGAAGAGGACCGTATCACCTTGGAGGGGCTGGAAGGAGATTCCCCCCGGTTGTTGCTTGTAGAAGGGTCACCCATGTCCGATCTGGGGTTGGTAGACAAGGGCTCAGTCGTCACACTAAATTACATATTCGTAAATCCGACAAGTAAGAATATTCGTATCGACACACAGAGTAAGACATGCAGCTGCACCGAATTGACGTCTGAACCTTCGATCCTTATGCCCGGACAAGAGGGTTCTCTGACTCTGAAGTCTGTTATCGATCAGAATGTTGGAACTCTCGTCAGTGTTTCCGGTGCTCTCTTTGGGTCATTCAGTTCGGCGACCCTAGATTCGCGAAACGAGAAAGAGGACCCAAGAGAGTTGCTCCGGGTCTTTTTCCAGTGCAAAGTCCTATTAGGGCGCTCGATCTGCTTTGAGCCAAGCCCTATCCGAGACAGGGAGCCAAACTCTGCTGAATCGAGTCCAATGATTGCGGATATACTTGTCAAAGCCAGACTTCGGGCAAGCGATGCATGGCCCGACATCGACTCGATCCATTTCGAGACCACAACGGCCATTCCCGTGTCCATTCCATGTCAGTGGTCTGGCGAGCCTATGTTCCTCGAGCGAGGGGATTTGGTCGAGTGGCAGCGACCTGGCAGGCTCTTCCTGCCTGCTGAACTGGCATCAAGACCTGAAGACTTCGGTGTGCGCATCGAAGGAACCATCGAGGGATCCCAATTTTCTAGCACGGCGAAACTGTCGAATCCAAGTACTCGTGAGAGCGAGCTGATGACCAAGACGTTGCTTATTGGAGATCTTCTGCCTGGCGAGCCGAGACGTATCGAGTTGTCGACTGAATGGGTGAAGCCAAGTTCATCCGAACGGACATTCCGGATCGAAACCGTCCCCTCAGCAGTCAGCCAGTCCGAAGGTGGGCCCGTTAGCTGGCGCATCACGGAAGAGGCTCCACAACACCTGCTCCTCGAGCTGATTCCGGCGCCCACCGAGGGTCGTCTCGAGCTTCTGGTCGTCTGCTCCGAGGGCGTCGGGCCTTCGTCCTTCGAGTGTGGCCGTTGGAGATTACTCGGATGGATTTTGCCGCGCCGCTCCTCGTCCGGCGAGGTGCGCTGATGGGCACATCAGTAAAGCGAATCCTATTCATCTTGCTTGCAGGTTGCGGTCTCTGGGTACTGATGCCTTTACAAAATTGGCAGGATGGCATGGAGCGTGAAGGCGCCGGGGGCCCTTCAACTTCGAGAGAGTCAGGCGTCGAGGCCATCTCCACCCCCACTACAGAGGTCTGGCGAGCAGCCGAGAATCGTGAAGAGCGGTCAGTCAGTGGCGAGATTCAGGCCGTGCGGAGTCAGGGCGGAGGGGAATCGCACGTATGGTTGGTTTTCGACGCGGGGAGGTTTCCCGAGAGGGTACCTGTAGCTGAGGCCAGGGTAACCTTCGGAGGCGGCAGCCTGTGCACCGATGCCACGGGAAAGCTGGTCGTACCTGCGGAAACGACCGAGTTGTGGATCCAGAAACCCGGCTACTTGGACTCGCACTATGAATTGACCAAGATCCAAGCAAGCCTGCCGGATCGCTCAGAGCTGGCCCGCGAGCTCTGGTTATGCCCGAGTGTTACCCTTGCTATTCAGGTATTGTGGGAGGACGGCGAACCGGTAGAGGGTGCCTTGGTGAACTTCTTCTGGTCGACCGACCGGAGGCTACTTGCTTACGGTTTCAACGGCTTGTCCTATTCTCCTGTCAGTTCAAAGCTCGCCCAGCTTCTGTCTGGCCCCATGGCTATGCCTTCGGAGAAGGAGATCATGTTGGCCGAGACCAACGAGGCAGGCCGGCTCGAATTGGATCGCCTTCCGGCTGGCTATCCCCTCCGTGTGCAGCTTTCGTATGGTGGCAGCAGTGAATATCGGACCCTCGAAATCCGCGGCGGGCCGGGCGCTCACGAGTCGCTGCATGTCCAGCTTTCTCGGGGCTTCAAGGTCTCGGGAACCCTGCGTCCCGTCGAGGAGGCCGCTCGTGGCAACTACACATCGCCTATCTCGGTTGAGCTCAACTGTCCACTGAAAAACCCCGTGAGCATCCTTACTGACGAAGCGGGGCGCTTCGAGTTCAATAATTGCCCTAAAGGATGGATTGCGATCGAGTTCGGCCTCCCTTATGTTCCCGTGATCCAGGCATTCATCGAAAGTGATCATGATTTTGGGTGCATCGATTTTCACCGTGATTTGACAACTCACTCCGGTAGGCTGATTAGTCGCTGGCCGATCAGGGATTCTGTCTTCTTCGCAGTGCCCTCGTACGGGGACCGCATTGGAATGGCAGCGGAGATAGGGAGAGATGGAAGATTCTCGATTTCCGTGCCTCCAGTTGTGGTTGATATTTGCCTTCTCGATGCGCGGCTAGACATGGCGCCGATTGGCGGATCGGCGTTCCGGATCGAACCGGGAGAGGACCCGTTCGAGCTAGACATAGACCCGATGTTTGGCCTGCTGCGAGTCTCTGTGCCTGCCGAAGGAAGAGCTCGGTTGAAGGGATCGCTCAGCATCGCCTTGCAATCCAACGAGCAATTAGATCCCACGTTCGATGCCTTCCAAGAGGCGAGGTCTCGACAGCGGCACCTACTAGTTCCCGAAGGCGAAGATGATCTCATCATGTCGCATGTACCGCCGGGAGAGTACAGGGTCTCCTTTTGGGCTGGAAGGGATCTGATTGACGAGTGGCCTACCGTACGGATCACCGCTGGCGAAGAGTCGCGCTGCATCGTTCGCGACATGACGGCCGACTTCGGGGGGCTAGTCCGCAGGTTAGATGGCGCTTCGGTCTTGGGCTGGCGAGTGGTGGCTAGCACCGGCGGTATTGAGTTGGCAGGCAGCGACTTGGCTGAGGACGGCGGATTCCGCCTGTCCCCGATGCCTATCGCCGACGTCACGGTCTGCGTTTTCGACGATCGCGGTGCCACGCGCCTGGAGAAAGTTATCGCTTTGGCCAACGTCGGCCCCCTGGTCGAGCTGCTAGTTCCAGAGGCCAGCAGGCTCCGGGTGATGTGCGAACATCATCTGCCCGCCTGGAACGGCGAAGTTTACCTTTGGAGCGCGGAGCCGGGCAGCCGGCACCGCAGGTTGTCAACGGTGACCCATAGAGGGTCTGATGGCGCCATTTTCAACAACCTCGCTCCCGGCCGCTATAGGGTCCGAGCCCCGGGAGCCTTCGAATCTGGGATAGTCTCGAGTCAGGAATTTACACTCGCTGCAGGAGAAAAGCGTGAAGTGCTCTTGACTGGGCATCGAGGTTTCGCCGCGGTTTCGTTCCTGCTTGATTCGGTGGTGCTGAGTGATGTGGTCCGATGTTGGGTCAAGGGTCGGCTGCCCGATGGCACGTTGGTCAGCGCGGAATTGGTCCCGGCGGGTCGAGACTCCTTCCGGTGCCCAGCAGGGTTGAGCCAAGCCTGCTTCGTGTTCAGACGCATGGATCAAGGGGAGCTCCCGAAGATCGGGCTCCATGCAGGCCATTATTGGTCGATCGCGGCAACCCACATTCCCATCATCCCGGGGCAGGAGCTGCGTTTGTCCGCCGAAGGGGACTCGATCGAATTTAGGGGTGACCCTGCATGGTGCGCAGCTGCTGCCCGGAGTGTGGCAGTCGTGGAGGTCGATGGGATGAGTCTTCAGGACATCATCGGCACCTTCACGATCGTACCCGAAGTGGTCGAACAGGGGAGAATCCGCATGTCTCCCTTGCCGCGCGGCTCCGTGGTGTCCGTGTTGGCCGGAAAGCAGCTGCGCCGTCAGGAATTTCGGCTGGAAGGGCCTCTGCGCCTCAGCCAGAACGAATAGGGGCGGCGGCCGCTGTATGGGGCGAGCGAGACCAAAAACACGCGCTACGTCGCCAGAGCTCCACAGGCGGATGCGGCGCGCGGTCCCTATTCGGAGGGCAGCAGGGCGATGCGTGGGCCCGTGTCGTCGATCAGCAGGCAGCCGATCAAGAAGCCGTCGCGGCGCGCGAGCACCGGCGCGCCGTGCCAATCGCCGGATAGGTGCCCCTCGAGCGTGAGCTTCCACTGCTCGCTGCCCGCCAGGGGTTCGAGCCGCGAGGCTTCGATCGCCAGGGCGCCCATGGCCGGGTCGCCGCAGATCAGCAGGTCTTCGGGCAGCGCGGGACGGCGCTCGCGCTCGCGCGGCCCGCCGGAGGGATCCTCCGGCTGGGGCATGCGCAGCAATCCAAGGCTGCGGGCCGCGTCCTGGGCGACCATGCCCTCGGCCTGGGCGGGCTCGGGCGCGGAGACGGCCAGCGGCAGATCGAGCTGCTGGCCTTCGAATTCGAGGCGCGCGCTGCCGGGGCGCGCTTGCGGCGGCGGTTCGAGCAGGTCGGCGGGCCCGATCAGGCTGTCTTGGCCGCGCAGGCACCAGCCGCTGCGGCGCTGTTCCCGGGCGATCCAGGCGCCCTGCTTCCAGACCAGGGCTGCGCGGCCCGGCCGCGGGCGCGGGGCGCCGACGGGCAGGCCGAGCTCGCGCTGGGGCAGGTTGGGGCGCCAGTCGAGGGCGCCTTCGGGCATCTCCGCGAGCAGCTCGAAGCGCGCGCCGTGGTTTGCGGGGGGCGTCAGGGTCTCCGGGGTCGCCAGGGACACGCCGCCGGCCAGCAGGCTCTCGAGGCTTTGGACGCGCAGCTCCAGCCCGTCGATCAGCCCGGCCTCGAGCGAAAAGCCGCCATTCACCCAGAAGCGGGTGTTCTCGCGCACCAGGTCCGCGTAGGCCGGCGCGATCAGGGCCCGCAGCTCGATGCGGCTGCGGTCGGCGCTGAGTCCGAGCTGGGCGATCTGTCCGACGGTCAGGCCGCGGTAGGACAGCGGCGCCCCCTCCGCCAAGCCCAGGCGGCTCTCGGCTTCCAGGACGACCTCGAGGCCGCCGACCAGGTCGGCGCCCAGGGGCGGGCGTTCGAGGCCGCGGAAGGCGTGGGTTTCGGGCTCGCCCGGGTCGCCCGGGGCCAGCGCCAGATAACGCGGCCCCACCAGCGTGTCGAGGTCGCTGACGCCCGTGGGGCCGAGCTGCGGGCGCGCGACCCACAGGCGCGTGCCGGCTCGGGCCAGATGGGCCGCGCTGGGATCGAGCCGCGCGCGCACCACGACGCCGTCGCCACCTTCGGCCAGGGTGATGCGCTCGACCACGCCGACCTGGATGCCGCGGGTGCGCAGGGCGTCGCCGGCGCGCAGGCCGTGGCCCTGCTCGAAGCGCACGGTCAGCTCCGGCCCGCGCGCGGCCCACACGCCGCGCAGCAGCCACAGGGCCGCGCCGAGGGCCAAGAGCGGCAGCAGCCAGGGCCAGGGGCTCTTGCGCGGGGCGGCGATGCGCGCGGTCGGGACCTCGACGGGCGTCATGGGAGCGGCGGATGGGGTTCGCGGTCGCCGGGCGGGTCCCACAGGGCGTGGGGATCGAACAGGGCGCTGGCCAGCAGGCTCGCCAGCACCATGCCGAGGAAGGCCGCCAGGCCCTCGCCGGCGTGCACCTCGACCAGATCGCCGAGCTTGAGGGTCGCCACGAGCAGGGCCACCAGCAGCACGTCCAGCATGCCCCAGCGGCCCACGAATTCGATCGCCCGCCAGAGGCGCGCGCGGGCGCCGTCCGGCGGCAGGTGGGAGGCGAAGCGGCACAGGACCAGCAGGCCGCCCAGCTTGAGCAGCGGCAGGACCAGCGAGCACAACAGGACCACGCCGCCCACCAGCAACTGCCCGTCCGCCAGCAGACCCTCGACCCCGCCCAGGATGCTGGCGGCGCGGCGGTGCCCGAAGCGCTCGATCTCGAGCACCGGCAGGGCCACTCCCAGGGGATAGAGCAGCAGCGCCGCCAGGGCCGCGGCCGCAGCCCAACGGTTGCGCTCCCCGGCGCGGCGCCGGTCGGGCAGGGGCGAATCGCAGCGCGCGCAGCGCGCCCGCTGGCCGGCCGCCAGCGGCGGCAGATGTTGGGCCAGGCCGCAGCAGTGGCAGGCGTGGAGCGAGGCCGCAGGGTGCACGGGCGCAGTCTACGCAGGGCCCGGGGCGCTGTTTTTTGGGCGCTTCAGGAAGTTGTGTGGGTGCCTGAAGCGGTGCATGGCACGGCCCTGTCCCTTGCTCTGGAGCTCCCGGGGCCCCTGCGTTCCGCCGCCGACCGGGCGGTCTTCCCGTTGCTTGGATCGGGCGGTGCGGCGGCGCGATCGGCGACGGAGCTCCAGGGCCTCCGCGGGATCGCTGGACTCGTGTCTGCGGGCGTGCCGGAAAGCCGCGGGGCTGTGTTGCCCACACGATTCCCGCACGCCCCGTGTTTCGGCGCCTCCGCTGCGGCCTCGCGGCTGCGGGCGAATTCGAGCCCCTTGCCGCTTGCGGACCTGAACGGACAGCGTTCGGCCCGCCGAGGTGGCTGCGCAACGATCCAAGGGCTCCCAGCAGGAGCCGAGCGGCGCGTCGCGGGGCAGCGCGGCCGGGCACCGATCGCGTGGGGCGCTTGGGTCCGGCAGCCCGCCCTGCCCGCCCCGCCAGCGGCCCGCAAAGACCGGCCCAGCGGATCCGGCCCGTCCGGTTCGGTGCTATCGGCGGCCCGCCCCGCTCGGCAGAATCGGCCCGTCCCGAGCCCGAGCCCGAGTCCGCCCATGCGCATCCCGTTCCTGTGCTGCCTGGCCCTGTTCGTCGCCGCCCCCGCGGCCCTGGCCCAGCGCGCCTTCCTGCCCCCGCCCGACGCCGCCCTGGTGGACGTGCGCCTCGACCCGTCCGCGGATGCGCCGCGCCACACGCTGATCCTGCGCGGCGGCCGCATCGCTGCGATCCAAGCGGCGGATGCGCCCCTGCCCCCCGGCCTCGAGCGCATCGAAGGCGCCGGCCAGCTGTGCCTGCCGGCCTTCTTCGACGCCTGGGCGCGGCGCGGCGTCGAGGAGCCCGCCGTGGTGCTCGAGCGCGACCGCCCGCTCGACACCCAGCGCGACGTGCGCATCGACATGCAGCTCGCCGGGCGCAAGGGCCTGCGGCCCGCGTTCCGCGCCGCCGACGCCTTGGTACTGGACGACAAGCTGCTCGAGGGCTATCGCCAGGCGGGCTTCGCCTGGGCGCGCCTGTCGCCGGGCGGCGATCTGCTGGCCGGGCAATCCGCGCTGGTCGCGCTGCGCGAAGGCGCGCCGCGGGATCTGGTGGCGCTCGAGCAGGCGGGCCAGATCGGCAGCTTCGAAGCGCGCGGCGATGGCTATCCCGAAACGCTGATGGGCGCCTTTGCGCAGCTGCGGCAGTTCTTCTACGACGCGGAGCGCCAGGGCCTGATCGAAGCGCGCCGCGCCGCAGGCAAACAGGATCCGCGCGGACCCCACGACCCGGACCTCGAGGCCGGGCTCCTGCTGCTCGGCGGCGAGCGGCTCTGGTTCGAGGCCGACGACAGCCGCGATCTCGAGCGCGCCCTGCGCTTGGCCCGCGAGTTCGGGCTCGAGCTCGGATTGCTCGGCGTGGGCGAGGGCTTCGAGATCGCGGGCCAGCTGACCCAGGTCGGCCTGCCCCTGGTGCTCGACCTGGATTGGGGCAAGGAGGTCCCGGACCCGCGCGAAAAGCCCAAGGGCGAGGCCGCGCCGGACGAGGCCGCTGCCGCCGCTCCCGCTGTCGATTCCGCCGCCGCTCCCGCTGCCGCTGGGGCCGCGCCCGCAGCGGTTGAAGCGCCGGCGCCGCCGGCCGCTGCGATCGCCGCGCAGGCCCCGCAGTCGGACGGGCCGGAGTCCGCGTCGGATTCCGACGCAACCGCCGAAACCCCCAAGCCCTTCGTCTATCGCGCGCCCCTGGCCGAGCGCCTCGAGCGGCGCCTCGAGTGGGAGCGCCAGCGCGACAACCTGCGCGCTTTGGCCGAGACCGGGCTGCCGATCGCGCTTGGCAGCGGCCTGCGCTCGCCCGCTGACCTGCTGGGGGCGCTGCGCACCGCGGTCAAAGCGGGCCTGCCCCGCGAGCGCGCTTTGGCGGCCTTGACCGGCGCCGCTTTTGCCGAGCGCTGGCCGGGGGCCCAGGACGGGACCCTGGCGGTCGGCGACGGCGCCGATCTGGCCCTGTGGAGCGGCGATCCGCTGACGGACGAAAAGGCCAAGGTCCGGGTGCTGCTGGTCGAGGGCTATCCCTGGCGCGCCGCGGAACCCGCGGACGGGGACAAGACCGAGCGGGCCGAAAAGCCGAAGGACGCCTCGGACAGCGCGCCCAAGGGCTCGGAGCAGCCGGCCGCACCCGCCGGCGGTGAGGTGGCCGCCGCAGCGCCCGCAGCGGGCAGCCCGCCCGCCGAGCAGGTTGCCGAGCCGGGCGCGGCCCCGAGCGGCGCGGCGCCCGACGCGGCCCCAGCCCTCGCCCAGGCCCCCGGCGGGGACGCTGCGACCGCTGCGGGCGCAGCGACCGACGAAAAAGCGGCGGACGAAAAGGCGGCCGACGGCCCGCGTTATCTGCCCGACCACCCGATCGAGACCGACGCCGAGCGCCAGCCGCGGCTCGAGCTGCCCGCCGCCTTCGGCATCCGCGGGGCCTGGCTGCACACGGCCCGCCAGCCGGCCTTCCGCGGCGACCTGTGGGTCGAGGACGGCCGCATCCGCGCGTTGGGCGAGAAGCTCGCTTTCCCGCCGGAACTGACCGTGCTGGACGGCGCCGCTTGGCATCTGGCCCCGGGTGCCATCGACACCCACTCGCACATGGCCATCAGCCGCGGGGTCAACGAGGGCACCTTTTCGATCACCGCCGACGTCGACATGACCGACGTGGTCGATGCGGAGGACATCGGGCTCTACCGCGCCCTGGCCGGCGGCACGACCCTGATCCAGATCCTGCACGGCTCCGCCAATACGATCGGCGGGCGTTCCGAGCTGCTCAAGCTGCGCGGCCGCGCCGCCCGCGCCGAGGATCTGCGCTTCGAGGTCGGGCCCCAGGGCATCAAGTTCGCGCTCGGCGAGAACCCCAAGCGCTCCAACTGGGGCGCCCCGGGCCAGCGCTTCCCCGGCACGCGCCTGGGCGTCGAGGCGCTGCTCTATCGCGCCTTCGAGCGCGCCCGCGAATACCAAGCGGAGTGGGCCGCCCATGCTGCGTTGGTCGAGCGCGGCGAGGATCCCCTGCCGCCGCGGCGCGACGTGCGCCTCGAAGCCCTGGAAGGCGTGCTCAGCGGGCGCCTGGTGGTGCACGCCCACAGCTACCGCGCCGACGAGATCTTGATGCTGCTGCGCGCCGCGCGGCATTTCGGCTTCAAGGTCGGGACCTTGCACCACGCCCTGGAGGCCTTCAAGGTGGCGCGCGAGATCGCCGCCAACGGTTCGGGCATTTCCACCTTTTCCGACTGGTGGGCCTACAAGGTCGAGGCCTACGAGGCCGTGCCCTCCAACGCAGCCCTGCTGATCGAGGCCGGCGCCCAGGCCTCGATCAAGTCGGACTCGGACGAGCTGGTGCGGCACATGTACCACGAGGCCGCCAAGTCCGTGGGCTATGCGGCCATGGACCCGGTCGCGGCCCTGCGTCTCGTGACCTTGAATCCGGCCGAGCAACTCGGCGTCGCCGATCGCGTCGGCAGCCTGGAGGTCGGCAAGGACGCCGACCTGGCGGTGCTCGACGGCGATCCCTTGGGCGTGCGCTCCAAAGTGCTCCTGACCTTCGTCGAGGGCCGGCTGGTGTTCGAGCGCCGGGACGCCTTCGGGCTCGCGGAGGCGCCTCCGCCCGCGCCGCCGGCCGTGGCCGGCGCGGCCTTGGCCGTCGAGGAGGGCGCCTGGATGGCGATCGTGGGCGCCACGATCCACACCGGCGCCGGCGAGGTGATCGAAGACGGCACGCTGCTGGTCTCCGGCGAGCGCATCGCGGCCCTGGGCCGCGGGCTCGAGCTGCCGCGCGGGGCCACGCGCATCGACGCCGCCGGGATGCACCTCTATCCCGGTCTGATCGGCCTCGGCACCAGCCTGGGCCTGGCGGAGATCGGCGCGGTGCGCGCCACGGACGACACCATCGAGATGGGCGGCGACCAGCCGGACCTCTCGGTGGCCTCTTCGATCAACGCGGATTCGGCCCACATCGGGGTCACGCGCTTCAACGGCATGACCCGCGCGCAGAGCATCCCGCGCAGCTTTGGCGCCATCGCCGGCCGCTCGGCGGTCGTGCGGCTCGCCGGCGACACCTGGGAAGAGATGCTCTATCGCCAGGACGACATGCTGCACGTCGGCTTCCCGCGCCAGGATCCCGAGGCGGAGGGCGAGCGCAAGGAGCGTCAGGAACGCCAGCTGCGCGGCCTGCGCACGCGCTTCGAAGCCGCCCAGCAGTACGGACGCATCGTCGAGGAGCGCCGCAGCGCGGGCCTGCCGCCGCCGCCCTTCGATCCGCGCGCCGAGGCCCTGGCAGCATATGCCCTGGGCCAGGGCCGCGTGGCGCTGCACGCGGACGACGCCCACACGATCCTGGCGGCCCTGCGCTTCGCCAAGGACTTGAAGCTCGACGCGGTGCTCTACGGCGCGCGCCAGGCCTACAAGGTGCTGCCGGCCCTGCGGGAGGCCGGGCTGCCGGTGGTGTATGGGCCGGTGCTCGACCTGCCCAGCGACGGCTTTGCGCCCTACGACGCGCCCTACGCCACGCCGGCCCTCCTGGCCCGCGCCGGCGTGCCCTTCGCGATCTTCACCAACCAGGACGAGAACCCGCGCAACCTCTGCTACCACGCCGGATTCGCCGCGGCCTTCGGCCTGTCCGACGAAGAGGCCCTGCGCGCGGCCAGTCTGTACCCGGCCCGGATCCTCGGCCTCGAGCACGAACTCGGCAGCCTGACGCCCGGCAAGCGCGCGGACCTGGTGCTGGTGCGGGGCGAAATCTTCGAGCCCACGGCGCGCGTCGAGCGCGTCTGGATCGATGGCCGCGAAACCTCCCTGGAGAACCACCAGACCCGGCTGACGGAGCGCTTCCGCGCCCGCCTGCGCGACCCGCACCTGGGCAAGTAGTCTCCGGCGCGGCGCTCGCCATGCCCGCTGAGCGGGTTCGGCGAGCGCAAGGGGCTCCTGCGGGTCAGGATTGCCGGTGGAGCGCAGCCGGCGAGACCGATGGGCCGGGAGCTCGGCGGGCCGCGCTCCTCGATCGGGATCCGCTCCCGAGGGCGGGGCGCTCGGCCCTGGTTCCCTCGGGCTCCGGAGCGGTCGCCGGAGCGGAGCGGATCGCTCGCGGGCAACCTGCGGCCCCCCGCGAGCTCGGCGGCGCTACCGCACGGGCGCATTCGGCGATCAGGGCGCGAGGCGGAACAGGGCCAGGGCCATCGCCAGGGACCAAACCAGCAGGCCGATCCACAAATCGAGGGTTTCGCGGCGCAGGGGGCGGTGCGCCGGCCTGCCGGTGGGGTCGTGGGGCAGCGGGGCGGGGAGCATGGTGGGAAGCGCGGTTGCGGGGGCTCGGGTGGGGGTCCCGTCGGCCGGTGCTTCGAGCCGGCTCGGAAGGCGACGGGGCGGGGCTCTTGCGAGCGGCGTGCCAAAGCGCGGATGCTCACGGCATGAGTGCCAAGGAGCTGCGTGTCGAGTGCCCGCGCTGCGCGGCGCGGCTGGATGTGGATGGGCGCACGGAGCGGGTCATCCGCTGGCGTGCGCCGGGGCAGGCCGAGGGCGGCGGCAAGCCGGCGCCCGGCGAGCAGGACTGGCAGCGGGCCTTAGAGCGGGCCAGCGGGCGCGCCGGGCAGAGCGCCGAGCGCTTCGAGCAGGCGCTCGAGAAGGAGCGCCGGCGCGAAGCGGACCTGGAGGCCCTGTTCGCGCGAGCGCGGGCCAAGGGAGCGACGCTGGCTGGGGACTCCGCCGCGGGGGAGATGGCGGCCGAGGCCGAGCCTGCTGCGGGGTCCCTGTGGAGCCTGGAGAGCGCGGCCCTGGCCTCCCTGGCGGACAGGTGGGCCGCCGTGGGCGTCCTGGACCGCGAGCTCGGGGGCTTTCGAGGCTGGCCCAGCGCCGGGGGCTGGTGTTGGCGGCTGGCGCGGCCCCGCGGGGCGCCCGGTTCGGCTGCGGGGCGCTCGCGGGCGGCGGACCTGTCCGGGGAGCGAGCGGTGCCCTCGCCCGAGCCGGGCGGTCGTCTGGCTCTGCCGGTGGAATCGGGCGGCGAGGACCTGCTCGCCAGGCTGCAGGGGCAGGGCTGGCGGTTGGCAGGGTTCGAGGCGGTCCTGCAGCTCGAGCTGGGGCTCGAGGCCCCCGGGGCGCTCCCCGCTGGCCGGTCGGTGCCGCCCGAAGAGCTGGGGAGCTGGAGCCAGGCTTGGCTCGGCGGGCCGCTCCGGCCCGAGGTGGGGCTGGGCGGCTGGAGACCGCTGTGGCTGGGCGAGGGCGCGGCGCGGCGCCCGGCGGGCCTTTGGCAGCGCGGGCCGCTGGCCTTGCTCGGGGACCCGGGGCCCCTGGACCCCGCCGCTGTCCAGGCCGCACGGCAGCTGGCGGCCAACGCGGGCAGCGTCCGGCTGATCGTCGAGAACCGCGATCCAGGCACGGAACCGGGCCGCATGGAGCGCCTCGGCTGGCGGGTGGCCTACCATCGCGCGCTCTTCACGGCGCCGGGCACCCGCTGAGGTCCCCGCGCCGCGCCATTTCCCTGGCGCGCCGCCCGCAGGCGCCGCGACCGCCCCGACCATGCCCGAGAACCGCTACCGCGCCGTCAAGGCGTACAAGAACGAGGCCTTCCTCAACAGCACCGCTGCGCGGCCCCTGCGCATCCTGGCGGAATATGCCGAGCCCGAGGAGCGCTTCCGCGAATTCAAGATCCGCGACACCATCGTGATCTTCGGCTCGGCGCGCATCAAGCCGCGCGACGTGGCCGAGCAGCTGCTCGCCGAAGCCAGGGCCAACGGCGGCGACGTGGCCCAGGCCGAGCGCGTGCTGTCGATGTCGCGCTACTACGAGGCCGCGCGCACCCTGGCCTTCCGGCTGACCAAGTGGTCCAAGGAGCTCGAAGGCACCGACCGACGCTTCGTGGTCTGCTCCGGCGGCGGCCCGGGTATCATGGAAGCGGCCAACCGCGGGGCCTCCGAGGCCAAGGGCGAGAACATCGGACTCAACATCTCGCTGCCCTTCGAACAGAACGACAACCCTTACATCACGCGGCGATTGTCGTTCGAATTCCATTACTTCTTCATGCGGAAGTTTTGGTTCAGCTACCTGGCCAAGGCCTTCATCGTGATGCCGGGCGGCTTCGGGACCCTGGACGAGTTCTTCGAGGTGCTGACCCTGGTGCAGACCTTCAAGATCAAGAAGAAGGTCGCTCTGGTGCTGTTCGGCAAGGAGTACTGGCACAGCATCCTCAAGTTCGAGCCGATGGTCGAGGCCGGCACGATCAGCGCCTCGGATCTGGACCTGTTCTTCTACACGGACTCGATCGACGAGGCCTACGAGTACGTCACCAACTACCTGACCGAGCACGCCCTGCGGGGCGATCCCCAGGACTCGGGCGGCGGCTGACCGGCGGCAACGCAGCGGTGCAGGCTGCGGACCAACGGGCCTGGATCCGATCGTCTGTCGAGCGCAGCCGAGCGGGCGACCGGAACGGGGCCGCACCGCGACGGCGGAACCCGACCACGCGGAGCGCCAGGGGATCCGGTCCAACAACCCCGGCCGGCGCGGGAGCAGCGTCCGAGGAGCTGGGCGCCGGCCTCCACGCCGCTCCGCTCTCTGCAGGCGAGCAGCCGCGGCGGCCGCCCGCGGGGCCGATCGCGATCTGTCCAAATCCTCGCCACCGCGCCCGGATCCGCCCGGGCCCATCGAGCGCAAACCCCCGCCGCGCGCCGACTTGGCCCGCGTTCTGCCCCTCGCTTGCGTAGAAGTGGGACGGGTCGGATACTAGGAGCCCGAAAATTCGGACGGAAGGCCCTCAATCGATCCG
>JBILNK010000249.1:0-4651 GCA_044375105.1 Planctomycetota bacterium | reverse complement strand
CCGACCGCTGGCCTATCGTCCCGGCGGGCCGCGCGCCCGCCGTTTCGCGCCGCTCGCTGGCTCGACCCGCGGCGAATCGGAGGTTGCATGCGGCCCGGCCAGGGCCCCCGGGCGAGTTCGCGACCCCGGCCCTGCGACCCACGCGGCCCGGACTCCTGCGCGCCGGACAACGATCGCCCCGGGCCGCTACCCTGCGCCGGTCCCATGTCCGCGCAGAACCCCTCACAAAACCCCTTCCGGCTGCTGCCTTCGGTCGAGCAGCTGCTGCAAGCCCGCGGCCCTGCCGAGCCCGGGCCGGCCCGGGATCTGGCGGCGCGCCTGGCCGGGGAGCTGCTCGGCCGCGTGCGCGAGCGGCTGCGCAGCGGCGAGCTCGATGCGGCCGGTCTCGCCGCCTGGCTCGCCGGCAAAGGCCCCGCGCTCGAGCTGGACGCCCTGCTCGCCAAGGAGCGCGGCCAGGGCCTGCGGCGCGTGATCAACGCCACCGGCGTGGTGCTCAACACCGGCCTCGGCCGCGCGCCCCTGCACCCGGAGGCGGCCGCCGCCATGGCCGAAGCGGCGCGCTCCTATTGCACGGTCGAGGTCGATCGCTGGAGCGGGCAGAGGAACCGCCGCGACGACCGCACCAGCGAGCTGCTGCGGCGCCTCTTGGGCGTCGAAGCCGGCCTGGCGGTCAACAACTGCGCCGCCGCGGTGCTGCTGACCCTGCAGACCTTCGCCGGCGGGCGCGCCTGCGTGCTCTCGCGCGGCGAGCTGGTCGAGATCGGCGGCTCGTTCCGCATGCCGGACGTGATGCAGCGCGCCGGCGTGCAGTTGGTGGAGGTCGGCACCACCAACCGCACGCGCCTCGCGGACTACGCTGCGGCCCTCTCGCCCGCGGTCGGGCTGCTGCTCAAGGTGCACACCAGCAACTACCGCGTGGTGGGTTTCGTCGAAGAGGCCAGCGCGGCCGAACTGGCGCGCCTGGCCGCCGAAGCGGGCCTGCCCAGCGCCTATGACCTGGGCTCGGGCCTGATCGACCCGCCCGGGGCCCGACCGTTCGATTTCCTGGGGGACGAGCCGCCCCTGCGCGCGGCCCTGCAGAGCGGCATGGACGTGGTCCTGTTCTCGGGCGACAAGCTGCTGGGCGGGCCCCAAGCGGGGCTGATCGTCGGCAAGAAGTCAGCGATCGAAGCCCTGCGCAAGAACCCGCTCTATCGAGCCCTGCGGCTCGACAAGGTCATCCTGGCGGGGCTCGAGCGCACCCTCGAGCTGCTGCTCGAGGGCCGCGGCGACGAGCTGCCGACGCGGCGGCTGCTGACCCGCCCGCTCGCCGAGCTCGAGGCGTCCGCCCGGCGTTTGGCCGAGGCCCTCAGCCGGCTGCCCGGTCTCGCCGCCGAAGCCCGTCCGGGCAAGTCCCAGCCCGGCTCCGGCAGCGCCCCGGACGTGTTCCTGGACACCGTGTGCGTGGTCGTCGAGCGGCGCGGGCAGGGGGCCGAAGCGCTGGCCCGCGCCCTGCGCGCCGGGGAACCGCCCGTTTTCGGGCGCATCCAGGAAGGGCGTTTGTGGCTCGATCCGCGCACCCTGTTGCCCGGCGAAGAGCAACAGCTGATCGCGGCCTTCGAGGCCTTGCTGCGCTCGCTTTGAGTTTCGCTCCGGCCCTGCAGCCGCGGATCCTCGAACGGCGGCTGCCGCCAGCGCCGGAGCGGCGAGGCCCAGCGAGTACCTCATTGGCTTCTAAGCAGGCCATGCTTCGGCGCGCGGCCCGGACCTGAGCCGCTGCGCTGGCCGCAGGGCGGACCCGCGGCTGGGGACCGCCCGGTCCGGCGACTCGGCGGAGCCCGGCTCGAGAGCTGCCGAGGCCGTCAGACGTCCGCGCGGCCCGCGTCCTTGCCCTCGGCCTGGCGCGGGCTGCGGCCGTGGCCGGCTTCGATGGCCCGGGAGAGGCCCTCGACATCGCCCAGATCGGTATCGGCGGTGAGCCGCAGGAAGGCGCTGGATTCGATCTCCACGTCGCCGAGATCCGTCTCGAGGCGGCCTTCGTCGCCGCTCACGCCGCGCGCCTCCACGTCCCCGAGGGCCGAGGTGGCCACCAAGCTCCCGCATTCGAAATCGCGCAGCCGCACGTCGCCGAGGTCCGTGTCCAGTTCAACGCTGTGGGGCCGCCCGACGCGCTCGGCCGATAGGTCTCCGAGGGCGCTGGACAGGTGCAGGCGATCCTCGACTTCCACACCTCGGACGCTCAGGTCGCCCATTGCCGTGCGCAGGTCCAGGGATTCGAGCGGCGTGCCCAGATAGAGCTGCATTTCGACCGCTAGCGCCGGCTTGCCGCTCTTCGTTTCGATCCGGATCCGGCCGTCGCTCCAGACCAGATGCGCATCGAGGGGCTCTGCCTCGCGGATCCTTGCGCGGCCGCGCTGCTCGCCGCTGGACCCAGGCAAAACCTGGATGTCGCCGAGCTCCAGCTGGACTTCCAGGGAGCGTTCCCCGGCCGCGAGGGCTCCGCCCGTGGCCCCCGGCTCGGGCTCGAACTCGACCCAGCGCTCGTGTCGCAGGCGCACGCCATCCACCGTGTAGTGGCTGTTGATCCGGCAGCAGGCCAGGATCAAGCAGGTCGGGAGCAGGACGGCCAGAAGCGCGGGTGCAGGGAACGGCGGGGACCGGTGTGCCATGGGGGAGGCGTAGGGGCCGGAAGTCGGGGACGGGCAGGAGCGAACGGATGGCTGGGCGGACCGCGAGGAAGCGCCAAGGCCGAGGGACGGGGGCGGCCAGGGCCGGACGGAGAGTAATGGCTTGGGCGGTGCCAGTTGCGGGCGCCGGTCGAGGGCGGCCCGGCGCTACCGGCGCCGTCCGCGGGGATACGGTCCAGGGGGGGCAAGCTTTCCCGGACCGGCCGGAATCGCGTGTGGCGCCCCGGCGGTTTCGAGCCGGAGCTGTGCGCCGCTAGCATGCTTCCATGCAACCCAACCCCGACAAGCGGCTGATCGACTACGCCGCCTGCGCCGGCTGAGCGGCCAAGATGCCCCTGGGGCGGCTCGCGCAGGTCCTGCGCGGCATCCACGCGGAGGAGGATCCGCGCCTGGTCGTCGGACCCGAGACGTTCGACGACGCGGGGATCGTACGCCTCGACCCAAACGGCGATCCGGACGCGCCGGCGCTGGTCCAGACGGTCGATTTCTTCCCCCCGGTGGTCGACGACCCCTACTTCTACGGGGCCATCGCCGCGGCCAATTCCCTCTCGGACGTGTACGCCATGGGCGGGCGGCCCCTCTCGGCCCTGACCCTGGCGGGTTTCCCCAAGGACTTCCGCCAGGACTGGATCGAGGCCATCTTCCGGGGCGGCTTCGAGAAGGTGCGCGAGGCCGGCGCGGTGGTGGCGGGCGGCCACACCGTCGAGGGCGAGATCCTGTTCGGCTTCGCGGTCACCGGCCTGGTGCGCCCGAGCGCCCTGACGCCCAACTCCGGCGCGCGGCCCGGCGACCTCCTGTTCCTGACCAAGCGCCTCGGTATGGGCACCTTGACCACCGCCCAAAAGCGCGGGCTGCTCGATTGGCAGGGGCTGCTGCCGGCGGCGCGCCAGATGGCCGCGCTCAACCGCGACGGGGCCGAGGCCATGGTCGCCGCGGGCTGCCGCGCCGCCACCGACGTGACCGGCTTCGGCCTGATGGGCCACGCGCGCAACCTCGGCCGCGCCTCCGGCGTGACCCTCGAACTCGAGGCCGCGCGCCTGCCGCTCTTCGAGCGCGCCCTCGAGTTCGCCGCCCAAGGAGTGGCCTCCGGCGGCTCGAAGCGCAACCGCGAAGCCCTGGCCGATGAGGTGCGCGTGTCCCCGGCCGTGCCCGAGCCCCTGGCGACCGTGATCTTCGACGCCGAAACCTCCGGCGGCCTGCTCCTGGCCCTGCCGGCGAGCCAAGCCCCGCGCTTCCAATCCGAATGCGACCAACGCGGCCAATTCTGGGCCCAAATCGGCCAGGTCGCCCCCCCCAGCGACCGCTGGGTGCGAGTCGAATAAGGCCCGCGCCCCGCTCTCTCCGCCGACCACCGGGCAGGCCCTCCCGTGGGCATCGAGACCAGCAGGCCGCGCCTGCCTAGCTGAGCGAGATCGTGTAGGTGCGCCAGTTCGGTGTGCGGCGGACCGGCTAGATGGCTCGCGGAGTTGGTCAGCAACCGGCGCGCAGCGACGGTCGTTTCGTTTTCTGACTCGCCGGGGGTCCTCGAGCCCTCTTCGTGGAGCAGTCGCCGCGGGGCACGGTGAGGAGGGCGAAGCGGCGGTGCTCCTGGTCTCGGACTGGGGGCGGAGGGTGGGGGGGCAGCGGGGGAAGCTCGACAGGGCGAGGGCTGGGTCCTAGAACCGGGGGGCCTCGGCCAGCGGCCCGGCGGCGGGAGGCCGTGCGGGGCGCGCCGCCCATGCAGAACTCCCCGCCGCACGAGAGCGATCGAAGCCGGTTGGAAGCGACCTTGGCCGCGCGCGGCTTCGGGGCGCCACAGACGCCGTTGATCCTGGGGCATCGCGGAGCGCCGCGGCTGGCGCCGGAGAACACCTTGGCCAGTTTGGCGCGGGCCTTGGAGCTGGGGCTCGATGGGGTCGAGTACGACCTGCAGGCCAGCGCCTCGGGGGAGCCCGTGCTGCTGCACGACGACACGCTCGATCGCACCACCGACGGCCACGGGCCGG
>JBILNK010000089.1:0-17174 GCA_044375105.1 Planctomycetota bacterium | reverse complement strand
GGATCTTGGCGGAAGTGCCGCTCGAAGGTCCCCTGGAGGTGCACGAGTGGCTGCCGCAGCTCGATCCCTATTCCGGCCTGGCGGAGGGCTTCGCCCTGGGCCGCCTGCTGCCAGAGAAGAACCAGCAGGACCGGCGCGTCGAGCCCTTGGTCGATTTCCTGCACGGCCTGTTCCACCTGGCGATCCTGACCGCGGCCCGGCCGGGCTTGGAGCTGCCCTCGGCCCCGGCCCATCCGCTGGAGGATGCCGAATGGGTTGCGGCGCGCATTTGGGCGACCGGCGAGCCGAGCCGCTGGCGCCGCAGCCTGCAGCTCGAGGTCGGAGCGCGGGATGGTTTGGTGGAGGGCTGCGCTGTCGTGGCCGGCGCGCGGCTGATCGGACGCTTGGGCGCGGTGCTGCCCGGTTCGGCCGAGGTGCGGCTGCTGGACGATCCGGGGCTTTCGCTGCCCGTCGCCGCCGGATTCCCCGACGACCCGCTGCGCGCGCCGCAGGTGCTCGGCCGTATGACCACCTTGGGCCGCGATCCGCTCACGGGCCGGCCGCTGCTGCACTGGCATGCGAGCTTGGCCTTCGAGCTTCCGGGCGCGCCCGCCGGCACGCCGGTGCGGCTGACGCTCTTCACCGGCACCGGAGAGGTCGGCCTGCCTGCGGGGCTGCTGCTGGGGGAGAGCTACGTGCGCACCGGGCAGGCCCAGGGCAGCGGGCAGCGCCTGGCGCTGACCGATGCGAGCCCCGAGCCAGGGCCCGATCGACCCCTGTGGGTGCGGCGGCCCGGGGCCGCGGAGACCCGCCTGCTGCGGGGCTTGCCATGAGCGGGCGCTGGCTTGGTTGGCTGGCCCTGGGCTTTTGGGGCGCCTGGCTGTTCGCCCTGGAGGGTGCCGTCGGCGCGCGCCTGCCCGGCGCCGTCCCCGTTCCCGACCTGCCGCTGCTGCTGCTCTTGTCGCTGTCGCTGGCCGTGCCGAGATCCCGGGCGCGGCTTGCGGCCCTGGTCCTGGCCGGCCTCGAAGCGCAGTTCAGCGCCGTGCCCCTGGTGGCCCTGGCGGCGGGCTACCTGCTGGCGGTCGGAGCGGGCGAAGCGCTGCGGCTTTGGCTCAGCCCGGATGCGGCGCTGACGCGCGGGCTGTGCGCGGGGCTCTGCGGCCTGCTGCTCGAGCTGTGGTTGCGACTGTGCCTGGTGCGCCGCACGGCGCTGCCCCTCGAGCCGGCCCGCGATCCCTACGACGGCGTGCTGTTGTCGGCCCTTTCGACCGGGCTGCTGGCGGCCCTATGCCTGCCTTGGGTCCGCGGATTGCCGGGACTTTCGCTGCTCTGGCGTCCATCGGGAGGGGAGTCGTGGGCGGCCGCCGCACGGGTCCGCTGATCCTGATCCTGCTGTTGGCCGCCGCCGTGCTGGTCCAGCGCCTCTGGCAGGTCCAGATCGAGCAGCACGCCATCTGGGCCGAACAGGCCCGGCAGGCGCTGCGCAGCGGTCAGGTGTTGACCTACGACCGGGGCGCGATCCGCGACCGCAGCGGCATGCCCCTGGCGCGGGACGTGGGTGCCTACCGGCTGGAGCTCAACTACCGCGACTTCCGCCGCGGGCATCCGCTCGGTCTGGTGGCCCATGCGCGCTCGATCGTGCTCAAGCGGCCGGTCTCCCTGGAAGAGGCGGCGCCGACGCTGTACGACTCGGCGGCCGAGCTGATCGGGCTGTCCCCGGGCGAGATCTACGCCTTCGGGCGCGGCGCGGCATTGGCCCGCGGCAGCTTCGCCCTGCCGGCCACCGACTCGCCCTACTCGGAAGGGCGGCCCGGCCGCGCCTCGGACCTGCATTACTACGCCAAGGCGCTGCTGGGGCTCACGACCAAGGAGCGCTCGCGTTTAGCCAAGCTCGAACGCTCGCCGCGCGAGCGGCGCTCGTACCTGGACCTGCTGGCGGAATGGCGCGCGATCTCGCCCCGCGAGCTCTTGGAGTCGCGCGCGGCGGCGTGGAAGGAAGCCGGCGAGGCGCTGCGGGATCTGGCCAACCGGTTGGATTGGCCCACCGGCGAGCTGGACCAGCGGCGCGCCCCGCTCGATTCGCTGATCGGCCAGCTGGAGGCCTGGCGGGCCTCCCTTGAGGACGCCGCGGCGGCGCGCCTGTTCGCCGACGTGCTCGGCTTCGAAGCGGGCCGCATCGAGCCCAGCCTGCTGCTCGAGACCCACGACCTCGGCTTCCTGAGCCGCGAGCTCGGTTGGGACCCGCCGCGGCTGGTGGCCTGGGTCTATCAGACCCGCTCCGCGTTCCTGCGCTCCTGGCGCGATGGCTACGCCTTCGAGCGCCTGCTGGCGATGCTGAAGCTGACCGAACAGGCCGATGCCGAGCTGGTCCACTCGGCCCTGGCGTCGCTGTACGCCGACGGTCAGAGCTTCGCCACGGCCCTGGACGGGACCCCGCGCCCCTGGCGCGAGCTGTCCGAACCGGCGGTCTTCCCGGCCTTGAACCGAGCCTATGCGCTTGCTGCGGTTCCGCCCGAGCCGGGGCCGGCGCTCGAACTGTTCGACCCGGAGTACCGCCGGGCGAACCGGCGCCCACTGACCTTCGCCGACCTGGTCGCGATGCTCGAACCAGTCCGCCGAGCCGAGCTCGAGGCACGCATCGCTGCGGAGCTCGGCAGGGACTGGAAGCGGCGCTACGGCGAGAGCCTGGCCGAGGTCTGGCGCCGCGACCTGGGGCGGGCTGCGCCGGAGGCCCGGGCGCGTCTGACGGAGCTGTGCGTGGCGCTGCTCGACAGCTTCGAGCTCAGCTTCCAGGCCCGCGTCCGCCAGCACATCCAAGGGCTGCTGTCCCTCGATCCGGATCGAAACGGACGCCTCGAAGTCGCCCGCGACCGCCTGGACCGCCTCTCCGAGCGGGCCAAGAGTCTGCTCAAGGACTACGGCAGTCGGCCCGCCGTGCTGCATGGCGGGCCGAGCGACGAGGTCGTTTTCCTGCTCTCGCGATTCGGCCAGCGTTTTCCCGGCATCGAGGTCCAGAGCTACCGCCAGCGCGAGCGCACGATCGCGGAGGGCGGCCGGCAGCCCGTCCCGATCCTGACCGAATTGGTCGGCAGCGTGGGCGCCCTGGACGCAGAAGCATTCCAGCGCCAGCGCGCCAAGCAGGGGGAATTCGACGCGCTCAAGGCCAAGTCCCTGCGCAGCAGCGAAGAGGAGCAGCGCCTGCGGTCCTTGATGCAGGAGCTCCTGTTGGTCGACGAGTCCCGAGGCGTGAGCGGCCTGGAGGCTTACCTCGATCGCTTCCTGCGCGGACGCAACGGCTATCGCGAGCGCCTGGGACTCGAGGACGTCTATGGCCGCGGCGCCCGCTCGGTGTCGCTCAGCGAGGCTCAGGACGGCGAAGATGTCTGGCTGAGCATCGATCCGGCCCTGCAACGGGCTGCTTCCGGGCTGATCAATCGACCGCGCTTTCCGGACTACGATCCCAAGGCCGACCGGGATTGGTTCGACGCGCCGGTCGGAGCGATCGTCCTGTGCACGCCGGCCGGCCATCTGCTGGCCCTCGGATCGGCTCCGGACCAAAGCGCCCTGGGCCGCCTCGGCCGGGCCGAGGGGCAGCGCGCGCTGGTGATCGAGCGCACCCTGCGCAAACCCACCTTCCAGCCCCTGGGCTCGGTGTTCAAACCCTTCGTGGCGGTGCACGCCCTCGATCGCCTCGCCGCCAGGGGCTTCGGGCCGAACTTCGTGCACACCTGCGAGGCGCCCTCCGGCCTTTCCTGGGCGGAGTGGGGCGGGGTGCGCTGCCACTCCCAGTACGGCCATGGCGCCATGGATCTCGAGGAGGCCTTGCACGTCTCCTGCAACTGTTTCTTCGCGCGCCTTGCGGACGACCTGGGGCCGGATGGTCTGGCGGCGATCTGCGAATCCTTCGGCTTCGGTCAGCCCACCGGCATCGAGTCCCTGGGCCCGGGGCCCCCGCACCTCGAGGTCGTTCCGCAGATCCTGCAATGGACCCGCGACGCGCGCCTCGATCGACAGGTGCGCCGGGCGGCCAACGGCCTGCAGGTGCTCGAGGGTACCCCGGCCCAGCTGGCCCGCGCCCTGTGCGCTCTGGCCACGGGGCGGCTGCCCGATCTCCAGCTGATTGAGCGGGTCGGCGATCGATTCCTCGAGGCTCGGCCGCCGCGCCCCTTGCCCTATTCGGCGCAGGCTTTGGAGTTCGTTCGGGAGGCCATGATCGGGGTCGCCAATTCTCGCCAGGGATCGGCCTACGACGAGCTGGCCGTCGACCGGATCGGGCTCGAGATCGCGGTCAAGACGGGCAGCGCCGACTTGGTTGCCCGCAGCCTGCCGGGCCAGGCTGGAACCCGTCGAGGAAAGCACACCTGGCTGGCCGGCTGGGCCCCGGCCCGGGATCCCAAGCTGATCTTCGTGATCTTCCTGCACGACACCGTCGCCACCGCCAGTCACAGCGCCGCTGTGGTCGGCCGGCAGCTCTTCGAGTTGCCCGAGCTGCGCCAATACCTGACCAACGAAGGTCTGAGCCTGGGCCCGATCGCGCCCCCCGGCGAGCGCCGAGAGACCAAGAAGCCCATGCCGAGCGTTCCCAGATTGCCCAGGTTGATCCGATGAGCGCCCCCTCCGCTCGCCGCTTCGGGCCCTTCGCCGCCTTGTCCCAGGAGCGCTTCCCCTGGTCCGTGTTGCTGCTGATCCTGCTGCTGCTCGGAGTCGGGCTCAGCGTGGTGCGCTCGATGGCCAGCGTGGACGAACTGTTCCAGCGCAGCGACGTGGACTTCGATGCCCACCTCCAAAAGGTCCTGCTGACCGCGCCCCTGTTGCTGATCGGGCTTTCCCTGCCCCCGCGCTGGCTCAAGCGGCGCACCTTCCTGTTCTATGGCCTGGCGATCTTGCTGCTGCTGGCCGTCCCGCTGATCGGCGAGGAGCGCAACAACGCCC
This sequence comes from Planctomycetota bacterium, assembly GCA_044375105.1. Taxonomy (GTDB): domain Bacteria; phylum Planctomycetota; class UBA1135; order UBA1135; genus JBIKLM01. The sequence goes on along the minus strand of JBILNK010000089.1, from coordinate 12,263 downwards.
GGCGCTGGATCCCGACCCCGGTCGGCTTCGACCTCCAGCCGAGCGAGTTCGCCAAGCTAGCCGTGATCTTGGCCCTGGCCAAGCTGGGGCAGTCGCGCCGCCTGCAGCGCCCCGGGGAGTGGCTCGCGCCCGCCCTGGTCGTGGGCCTGCCGATGCTGCTGGTCGCCGCCCAGCCTGACCTCGGCACCTCTCTGACCCTCGTCCCGATCGCCTTGGGCATGGCCTTCCTGGCCGGCGCCAGCGGGCGTCTGCTGATCGGCTTGTTGCTAGGGACTGGAGCTCTGGGCTTTTGCGCTACGGAGTTCGAATGGGTCAAGGAGTACCAGCTGCGCCGGGTCCAAACCTGGGTGGACACCTGGGATCCCCAGCACTTGATCGACCTGCGCAGCGGGCCGCCCTTCCACGTCTATCAAGCCCGCGTCTCGATCGGCAACGGCGGCCTGTCCGGCACCGGGCTGGGTCAGGGCATCGCTTCTACGGCCGCGCACCTCCCCGAGCGGGACTGCGATTCGATCTTTTGCGTGATCGCCGAAGAGGGCGGCTTCCTGGGCGCGACCGCCCTGGTGGTGCTCTATCTCTCTCTGGTCCTGCTGCTGCTGTCCTACGCCGGCGGGCAGCGCGATCGCTACACGCGCCTGGTCCTGGCGGGCATCGCGCTCTATTTCGCCGGCCACCTGTTCATCAACACGGGCGTCAATCTGGGGCTGGTGCCCATGACCGGCTTGACCCTCCCGCTGCTCTCCACGGGGGGCTCGTCCCTGATGGTGACCTTCCTCGCCCTGGGCCTGGCCCTGGGCCTGATCGCCCGCGAGGAGCCCGCGTTCGACCCGGACTCGTTCCGCGATTGAGCTCCGGCGCTTCCGCGCACGGCCAGTCGGCCGTTCCCGGGCCCCAATCGCCAAAGCAGGCTCACACCGAGCCCTGAAGCCGGGTGTCCGCGAGCATCCCGGCCACAGGGCCGCACGTTGGACGTCCGGGAGCGCCGCTCCAAGACGTCCTCCGGACGGCCCCCCCCCCGCCCGCCGCTGCGCAAAACGGGGGCGCAGGGCAGCGCCTCGTTCAGAAGGCCAGGTGGGGGGGCAGCCAGCCCTCCTGCACCAGCTGGGCACGCTCCGCAGGGGTCAGCAGGGACAGCGCCTTGGAGACCTCCTGCGGGTCTCCCTTCGACCAGCTGGCGTCCGCCGTGTCTCGCCACAGACCCGCGCGAATGCTCTCCAGGACCAGCTGCTTGGAAACGGGGCCGCCGCGCCGTCTCAGGCTCTCGAGCATGCCGTCGCGCATCTGGACGCGATCCTCCGCGGACGTGCCTGGGTCCAGGGACCGCTGCAGATACCCGTTCAGCTGCTGACGATAGGCATCGTCCCCGAGCCATTTGGAGTTGCCCAGCACCTTCATCTGCTCGGGCAGGCTGCCTTCCTGCAGATACCGGTTCAAGAGCCGCTCGCGATCGGGGTTCGCCGACTCCGGCAACATGCGCAGCATCATGTTGCTGAGACCCGGGGTGATCTTCGGGCGACTGCCGTCGAATTGTCCATCCAACAGACGGCCGGGTCCCGGCCCGCCCATGGCGGCCATCCAGAGCCAGGTCGGTCCCAGGTTCGAATCGAAGCTGAGCGGATCTCCCAGGTTGCTGCCTTGCAGCAGCTTGGGGATATCGCTGAGCAGCGTGTCCGCCAAGAGGTCGTAGTGCTCGGTACCGCTGGAATTCGCCAGGCACTGCACCATGTGCGACATCATCCGGATCTGCTGGACATTCACTTGGTGCTCGAGCTCGCGCAGCTCCTTGGTCTGCTCCGGGGTCAGCCCGCCCAGGGCGGCCAGGGCCTGCAGCTCGCGGACCCGCTCGGTGCTGGGCCAGCCATCCTCATCCGCCAGCATGGCCTGGAGTTCCCGTAGCACCTCCTCGCGCAGCTCGACGAAGGGCAGGCTGGCGACCAGGTCGCTCCAATACTCCATGCGCTTGGTCAGCGAGTCGGACCGTCGGAACTGCTGCCCGAGCTGACCGGGATGCAACTCGCGCTTGATCCACAGCAGCAATTCCGAGGTCCAGGCCAAGCGGGCTTCGAGCGCCTTCCACGGTCCCATTTTCGTCTCGTCCCACCCGCCCGCGGACAGGTCGCTCAAAGCGCCCTCGAGATCGCCACGGTTTTTCTTTCGGCCGGTCTGCTGTGGCGCCGACCCGGCGCCCGGGGTCGCTCCAGCCGGCCCCGCAGGGGCGCTGCCATCGGCTGCAGCGGCCTCCGAGGCTGCGCCATCCGCCCCAGCGCTCTCCGCCCCAGCGCTCTCCGCCCCAGCGCTCTCCGCCCCAGTCCCGCCGGAGCCGGCCGCGTCGACGGCCGAACCAGCCTTCGGGGCTGGTGTCGCCCCGGCGGCAGGTTCTGCCGCACCCGAGCCCGCCGGCTGCTTTGCACCCGGAGACTCGGGTTCCGAGCCGGGCACGGGCCTCCCGCCCTGTCCCGTCGTCCCGACGGGAGCCGCTGCCCCGTCCGCCGCCGCCTCCCCCGCCGCACGCAGCCGATCGGGAACGACCGGCTGGAGCTGCCGGTCCCGCTCGGCCTCCAGCTCTTCGAGCAGGGCCTCGAGGCGCTGCTCGTGCACGGGCAGGAAACCGACCGGACCCCGCCGGCTCTCCCAGCCCATGGCGATGCCCCGCGCTGCGGTCGAAGAGGTCTGCGAGAGGGGTGCCTGGAGCACCCGTCGCACGGTCCAGGCCACCAGGGGTCCCTGCATGCCGCGTTCCAAAAGGCCGCTGATGAACTCGCCACGGGCCCCCTCCTGGCCACGCCAAAAATCCGGCAGGTGCAGGAAGCCGAAGATCACGTAGCCGATGCTGCCGTGGGTCAAGGCCCCGGGCCGCTGTTGTTGCAGGCTGCGCCGATGCAGCTCGAGCGCCAGATCGGTGCGGAGCAGGGGTTCGGCTTCCAGAAAGCGAGGGTCGAGCGCGGCGAGCAGATCGGAGGGCGTCAGATCCGGAGCCTGCGCCCAGGCGGCCCGAGCCCCCTCGTAGCCTGCGTTGTGGAGCCCGCATTCGAGCAGCATTTCGATCGGCAGGCTCGGGGCCGGCTCCCCCGGACGAACGAACTCGAAGGCCGCCAGCCCCGGGAACAGGCCCGGACGGCCTTCCATCAGCAGTTTGCCCGCCGGGGAGTCCTCGCTGGGCGGGGTCGCGACCTGCGTGCCTTCGGGCGTCAGGATCGAGAGTTCGATGTAGGCCAGTTCGAGCGCGTGAACCCGCCGCAAGGCCGGCCACAGGGCCGGGTGCAGGCATTCATGCAGGCGCTCGGGAGCCGGGATGGCCTGGCGCTGAGTGGTGTCTTGGACCGGTTTCCCCGGGCTCGCGGCGGCGACCAGGGACAGCAGACCGAACAGGACCGGTACGGGCATGGCGAATCGCTCGATGGGCATGGGTGGGTCGGGACGGATGGCGGCCGCCGCAGGGCGGCGAGCGGTTCGCTCCCCACGGGGCGCGAACCGCTGCAGCCCTGGGCAGGCCCAGGGTGGGTCGCGGGGCCGACCGGAGTCGGCCCGCGGCCCGGTGGACGCCGGGAGCTCTGGCCCCTCAGGCGGGAGCTCCGGCACGGGGCTTGTCGGTGCCGGGGCCCAGCCGTGGGGCGCTGCTCCGGCCTAGAGGCCCAGCGCCGACGGCTGCGGCGGAGGGCCGGCCTTCGGAAGGGGTTCGCAGAGGCCGGTGATCTCGAAGTCGGTCACGGTCGCCCGCGAATCGAACTCCACGTAGTCGCAGGCCGGGCCGCCCCAGCGCACCAGTCCCCACAGGACCGAACCGCAACCGGAGAGGTCGCAGTCGCCTTTCCAAGCCTGGACCGGCAGGGGCTTCGGAGTCACCAGGTAGAGACCACTGCCCGTGGGTGTCTGGTGGGGAGGGAAGAAGTAGACGGCCTGGAAGCAGAGCAGCCCCCCGTTCGAGCCTCCCGGGCTCGGGGTCACGTCGATGTGCGCGCCGCCGGGGCCCACCGGCAAGGAGACCGAACCCGAGACCTGCACGCCCCCGCCGCACTTGCAGGCGATCGGGGAGACACCGAGGACCCGGGGCGGCTGCGGGATCAGGCTCACGCAGGCACCCTCCGAAGGGCCTGGCGGGACCTGGGCTTGGGCCGTGGGTGCGACGCTGGCCAGGGCCCCGAGCGCGAGCAGGGCCGGCCAGGTTGCCGGTCGGGTTCGCCGGGAACCCTTGGCCGCCTGGCGTCGGGTGGGGTGAGCCGGTTCCAAGCCGGCTCGGGAGATCGCGGTCGAACTGGAGGTCAGGAAGAGAGGTTGCATGGCAAGGCTCCCTGGGAATCGTCCGATTCCCGCTGGGGGTCTAGCGCTGGACCCACGCCGCGAAGCGAGCGCCGCGCATGCGGCATCGGCGGGGGACCAGTGCTGCTGTCTGCGCGTCCCACGATCCGCTTCGGTGCCAGCGTGGCCCCGAGCGGATGCATGCGACGCGCATCCAGATTGACGAGCTCCCTCGCCTCGGTTGCTCCGATTTCCTGCTTTGCGGTCGGTATCCAATGATTTTGGCAGCGTGATCGTGAACGGGGAAAAGGGCTCCTCGGCGCGCTGCTGCCCTGCAACGCCGGCTCTAGACCGCTCCGGAGGGGCCACGCTTCGCCTCCCGGCTGGACTTCGCGGCTCCGCAGCGCGGACGCCCCGCTCGGTAAGGGTTGTGTAAGCGCAGCCCCGACCCGTCGCGCCGCCTGCGTGAACCCTGCGGTTCTCCAGCGAGCGGATGCCCGGTGGGTTCTAAAGCACCCATGGGGCGGGCGACGCCCCGCGGCGCCCGATCGCCCGCTTCTGCGCCGCGCCCGCGCTGCGCCCGCGCCCAGCAAACGGGCTTGCAAGCCCGACCCGGGGCCCGTCGCTTTACGGGCGCGCTCCCGGTCGATCGGGCCGTCGCAAAAGGCCCGCAGCGGGGTCGAGGACGATCCGCTCTCCTTCGCTCAGCTGTGCTGTCGCACCGCGCACATCGAGCAGCGCCGGCACGCCCGCCTCGCGCAGCAGGATGGCCACATGGCTGAGCTCGCCGCCGAGCTCCGTGACCACGCCCCCGAGCCGCCCGAACACCACCGCCCAGGCGGGCTCCAGGGCCGCGGCGACCAGAATCGTCTCCCGATCGAGCAGGGGCCGGCCGGCCTCTCGCTCGCGCTCGAGCAGCTCGACCAGGTCACTGACCAGCCGCACCCGGCCCTCGACCGGGCCCTGCCCGAGCCCGACGCCGCGCAGCAGCGGATCCGCAGCCGCCGCGCAGGCTCCTTGCGCAGCCGGGGCGCCGGGCTCCTGCGCCGCTCGTTCGCTGGCCCGGATGGCGTCCAGATCCGCCGTGTGGGGCAGCGCGAGCCGCGCGAGGCGCTGCCGTTCCACGCGGCGCCGCGCCACGGCCGAGGCCACGCCCTGCGCTCCTTCGAGAGCGGCCAACTCCTCGGGTTCCAGCAGGAACACGTCCAGAGGCGCGGCGAGCCTTCCCGCCCGGCAGGCGGCCTCGGCCGCCGCCAGGATCCGCGCGCGCAGTCGGGCCCAGATCCGCATCAGCTCGTCCCGGAAGGACTCCCGGCGCCGATCGAGCCAGAACATCCAGGCGGACCAGCGCGACGCCGCTCGCCGCGGAGCCCCGTCCGCGCTCCCGGTCGGACCCGCCGCGCCCGCGGCCTCGCGATCCATGCGCCGGTCGAGATCGGCCGCGAGCAGCTCGCGGAGCTCGCCGAAGCGCGGCCGCGCGAGGTCGCTCTCGAGGGGCCCGCGATGGCCGTAGCGCTCGAGCCAGGCGTCCAAGGCGGCGCCGCGGGCCTCGGCGGGGATCCCAAGCAGCGCTTCGTACTCCGCCTGCATGCGCTCGGTGACGACCTCGGCGCGCCCTTCGATGCGCAGCCCACGCCGCACGCGGATCCAGCCGGTCAAGGCGCCATTCAAGGCGAAATTGGTGGTCAGAGCCAGCTCGAGGCCCGCCACGCTGGCCCGGAACAGCTCCGCCAGGCTGTGCGCCTCTTGCACACGGCGCTCGAGCGCCCTCAGGCGCCTTGGGATGCAGGCCACCGTCCACAGGTTCATCAGCTGCAGTCCCACGAGCCGCGGGCCGTGCCGCAGCAGGCGCCCGATCCGCACGCCTCCGGCCGATTCCGCCCCCTGCGCTCCGCCGATGCCTTCGGTGACGAAGGCCCGCGGCAGGCCCCAGCGGTCCATCATGCGGAAGAAAACGCTGAAATTGAGCCAGGCACGCCCGGCCGCCCGCACGGCGTAGGCTTCACCCCAGCGCGCGATCTCGGAGTCGATGCGCGCGAAGTAGCCCAGCGCCCCCGATCCGGCGCGCTCCAGGGCGGTTAGGACCCAGGGGCTCGGCAGATCGCCGAGGATCTCGCGATGGTTCGCCAGGCTGAGCAGGGGATTGCGCGCCACCTGGAAGCGCACGGGCCGCACCTGCAGCAGCGTGTAGCGCGTCCCGTCGGCGGCGAATTCGATGTCCAGGCAGCCGGACTCGGCCAAGTCCCGCGCGAAGATCGCAGCGATCCGCTCGAGGAATTCGCTCCAGGGGTCGTCCCGCAGCAGCCCGCCGCGCTCGACCTGGCCGCGCTCGCGCCCGGAGGTCAGGCTGCGGTTGCCGCCCGGCGCGAGGCAACGCTCCCAATAGAAGCCGTCGGTGAAGGCCACGCCCCCGAGCTCGGGGCGCAGCAGGGGCTGCACCATCAGCGCCCCGGGATCCTGCGGGGCCGCGGCGATCTGGACCCCGGCCACGGCCTCGATGGCCGCGGCGAAGCCGGCCCGGTCTCCGGCGGCGACCACACGGCTCTCGAAGCGGCCCGCCCCGCTGCTTTCGGCGCGGTCCTCGAGCGGCGAGACCGAGCGCACGATCAGCTCCCCTGTCCCGAGCTCCGGCGGCGGATCGAAGCGCGCGGCTAGGGCCGCGCTCGCCGCCAGCCAGCGGGTCGGCGGCACGCTCAGGCCGCCGCGGGCCGCCCGCCGCAGGTTCCACAGCTTCGGCCAGCGCGGCTCGCGGGCCTCAGCGAGGGGACGCCAGGGCACGGGCCACCTCCTGCAGCCATTCCGCGGGCCGATCGATCTCGGGGTAGTGGCCCCACAGCGGAAACTCGCGCTTCGGCAGCGACCGACCGAGGGCCGCCTCGGTCCAGGCGAGCTCGCGCGGCGACACGACCCGGTCCTGGCCGCCGACCCAACACGAGATCCGCGCCAGGGCCTCCGGGCGCGCGGCGAAATCGCGCTCGAGCCGCCGCAGCAGTTCCGGCGTGAGCCAGCGGAACCAGCGCACGAAGCCGGGCCGATCGCGGTACCCCGCGAAGAAGCGCCCGAGGAACTCTGGATCGTGGGCGACCTGGAAATGGCGCCTGGCGAAGCGGCGCTGCACGGGCCCGAGGCGCAGCAGGCCGGCCAGGGCCGAGGCCAGGCCCGGCAGCCGCATCAGGCGCGGGAAGCGGCGCCGCTCGAGGCCCCACAGCACGGCCCCTTGCAGCACCACCGGCACCTCCAGCCAGCGTCCGGCGGCCCGCTGGCACAGGGCCAACAGTCCGCCGATGCCGGTCGCCACCAGGAGCTGCGGGGGCTCGCGCCGCAGCTCGGCGTCCAAGGCCTCGAGCAGCGTGCCGAAATCGTCGCCCGGCGGCGGCGCCAGCGCCCGCAGGCGCAGGGGCGCACCGAGCAGCTCGAGTGCGGCCAGGGCCGGCTCGAGGCGCGCCGGTGCGTAGCCGTTGCCCGGCAGCAGCAACACCAGGGGCGTGCTCATGGACGGCTTCAAGGGGACCGGTTCGGCGCAGCGGCCGCCGCCAGCAGTTCTGGCCAGGGATGGCTCGAGCCCGCGTGGGCGTGGCGGTCGGCCCACACGAGGCGCCCGCCGCCATCGACCAGGAACCAGCCGGACATGACCAGCGGGTCTCCGATCGGGCGTCCGATGCCGTGGCGCAGGTGGGCGATGCCGGCCAGCAGCGTGGCCGGACCGAACAACTGGCCGAAGCTGCCCCGGCCGAGGCCAAAGCCCCGGTACAGGCGCTGTTCCCGGTCGGAGACGGCACGCGCCTCCGGCCAGCGCGCTGCGAAGAAGCGCTCGCCCTCCTCGGGCGAGGCCAGGTGCACCAGCAGGATCGGCGGGGTCGCCGGATCCGCGGCTCTCTGGCGCAGCTCCTCCACGTCGCGCCGGCAGAAGGTTCAGCCGAAGTGGCGCAGGAACGCCAGCAGGGTCGGGCGCTCGCGATCGAGGCAGGCGCCGAGGGTGGTTCCGGGCAGATTTCTGCCTGCGACCGGGGCGTCCAGAAGGGCCTGAGGAAGGGTCACGGGAGCGGTCATGGCGCCTCATAGGCCAAGGGCGGGCGGATCCCCCGTCGGAGGGTGCTGGCGGCGCGCGGAAATCCCGGGGTAGAAGCCCCCAGCACCGGGTCGCAAGGGAGGTTCATCTGGGGGTTAAGTTGCAATTCCGCTTCGGTTCACGGCTCCTTGATCGGAGATTGAGCAGGGCCTGAATCGAGCCGGCCGGGCCGGCCTGCCATGAAGGAGTTTCCAAGCGTCGCTCCGCGTCGCTGGCTGCCCCCAACCCCCTCGCTCCCATGCTCAAGAGCCGTCCCCTCTCCGCCCTGGCCGTCGCCGGCTTGCTCTGGCCCCTGACCGAAGCCCAGGCCCAGACCCGCATCCAGCTGCTGCACGCCTCCGACCTCGAAGGCGGCGTCGAAGCGATCGACGCGGCCCCGAACTTCGCCGCCGTCATCGAGGCCCTCGAGGCCGACGCCAACCTGAAGGGCCTGCCCTCCCTGCTGCTCTCCGCCGGCGACAACATGATCCCCGGCCCGTTTTTCTCGGCCGCCGGCGACCCCGCCATGCGCCCGGTGTTCCAGCAGGTGCTCGAGAACCCCAACGCCCGCGAGGGCGTCGGCCGCGTCGACATCTCGATCCTGAACCTGCTCGGCTTCGACGCCTCCTGCGTCGGCAACCATGAATTCGATGCGGGCCCGAGCATCTATCGCTCGATCATCGGCGTCGACATCCCGAGCGGCCAAGCGCGCTGGCTGGGCGCCCAGTTCCCGTTCCTGTCCACCAACCTCGATTTCAGCGGCGAATCCAGCCTGGCCAATCAGTTCACGAACCTGATCCTGGACTCCAAGGCCTTCCAGTCGCCGCTCAATGACCTGGTCGCCGCCGCGGCGGCCCCCAAGCTGGCCCGCGCCGCGACCGTCACCAAGAACGGCCAGACCTTCGGCGTGGTCGGCGTCACGACCCCGATCGTCGAGTCGATCACCTCCCTCGGCGGGGTCAAGGTCAAGCAACCGGGCGCCGGCACCAACGACATGGCGCTGCTGGCCACCCAGGTCCAGCCCGTGATCGACGAGCTGCTGGCCCAGGGCATCGACAAGATCATCCTGGTCACGCACCTGCAGCAGATCGCCCTCGAGCAGCAGCTGATCCCGCTGCTCAGCGGCGTGGACGTGTGCATCGCCGGCGGCTCGGACACCCTGCTGGCCGACGCCAACGACACGCTGCTGGCCGGCGATGTCGCCCAGGGCAACTACCCGCTGGTGACCTCCGGCACCGACGGCAAGCCGGCTCTGATCGTCAGCACCGACGGCCAATACCGTTACCTGGGCCGCCTGGTGGTCGAATTCGACCAAAACGGCGACGTGGTGCCGGCCTCGATCGACCCGCTCGAGTCGGGCGCTTTCAACAGCAGCGAAGCGACCGTGCTGTCGCTGTTCGGCAACCTCCTGACCCCGTTCCTGCCCGGCACGGACGCGGCCAAGGTCCGCACCCTGACCCAGGCGGTCAAGTCGATCGTGATCGCCAAGGACAGCGTGATCCTGGGCAAGACCAGCGTGTTCCTGGAGGGGCGCCGTGAGAAGGTGCGCACCGAGGAGACCAACCTGGGCGTGCTGACCGCCCAGGCCAACCTGGATGCGGCCCGCCTGGCCGACCGCCGCACGCGCGTGTCGATCAAGAACGGCGGCGGCATCCGCGCCGAGATCGGCTCGATCGACGGCCTGACCGGGCAGACCGGTCCGACCCTGGCGAACCCCCAGTCCGGCAAGCTGGCCGGCGAGATCTCGCAACTCGACATCGAAAACTCCCTGCGCTTCAACAACAACCTGACCCTGCTGACCCTGACCCGCGCCCAGCTCAAGCAGGTGCTCGAGCACGCCGTGGCCGCCTGGACCCCGACCGCGACGCCGGGCCAATTCGGCCAATTCGACGGCATCGCCTTCAGCTTCAACCCCGCGCTGCCCCCCGGGAGCCGCGTGCGCACCGCCGGCTTCACCAACAAGGGCAGCGGCGAGCCCCTGTTCGTGCAGAACGGCCTGGTCATCGACGGCCCGGCCGTGCGCATCGTGACCCTCGATTTCCTGGCCAACGGCGGGGACAACTACCCCTTCCCGGCCTTCATCACCGGCGCTCCGGCCTTCGCCAACCGCGTCGACCTGACCAGCGCCGGCCTGGCCCCGGGCCTGTCCACCTTCGCCAACCCCGGCAGCGAACAGGACGCCATGGCCGAGCACCTGTTGCTGCGCTACGCGCTGCTGCCCTACGGCGTCGCCGAAACCGCCCCGGCCGCGGACCGCTTCATCCAGAACCTGGCCCTCAAGGACGTCGACACCGTGGTCGAAGTGGTGCGCCGCGAGCTGATCCTCGACGGCCAGTGACCGCCGCCCGCTCCCGTCCTCGCCCCACTCCCTGACCCCCGGCGGCCCCGCCGCCGGCGGTATCCTGGACCGCGGCCCCGCCTGCAAGGCGCAGCCCACGGTCCTCACCCCCCCGGCCCCGTTCGGCCCCCCCGAACGGGGCCGCTTCGTCGATGCGGGCAGACGCGGAACGAGGCCCCTGGGTCGATGGGAAGGCCCGGTTGGGGAGCTGCGGATCGCCCCGCCGTGGGTCGGCAGGAACCGGCCCGATCCCTACACTCGGGGCCATGGACCAAGCCCCCAAGGACGCCGCCCGCTTGCTGCCGACGCCTGCGGAGATCGTGGGGGAGCTGGATCGGCGGGTGCATGGGCAGGCGCGGGCGAAGCGGGATTTGGCGGTGGCGGTTTACAACCACTATCTGTCGCAGGCCTATCGGGATCGGTCGGGGGTCGATCTGGGGCGGCAGCACATCTTGTTGATCGGGCCCACGGGGGTCGGGAAGACGTATTTGGTGCGCTGTTTGGCGGAGTACCTGGGGGTGCCGGTGGGGTTCACCAGCGCGGCGGGCCTGGTGGAGATGGGCTACAAGGGCAATTCGGTCGAGTCGATGATCGCGGCGCTGCTCGAGCGCGCGGGCGGCGATCCGCGCCAGGCGGAGCGCGGCATCGTGTTCATCGACGAGATCGACAAGATCAAGCGCGGTGAGTCCTCGGGGCGCGACGTCAGCGGCGAGGGCGTGCAGAACGCGCTCTTGACCCTGCTGGACGGGCGCCTGTCGGAGGGCCTCGAGGGTCAAAAGCACGCAGCGGTCGACACCAGCCGGCTGCTGTTCGTCTGCACCGGGGCCTTCGTGGGGCTGGCGGAGATCGTGCAGCGCCGGCGCGGGGCCGCGCAGAGCCCGATGGGCTTCCGCGCGCGCCTGGACGAGCGCGCCGAGGAGCTGCCGGACCAGCCGGTCTACGAGGCGCTGGTGCAGGCCGAGACGCGCGATCTGGTCGAGTACGGCCTGATCCCGGAGTTCATCGGGCGCTTCGCCACGCTGACTGTGCTGCACGAGCTGTCGCGCTCGGCGCTGCGCTCGATCCTGGTGGGGGGGCTCGAAGGCTCGGCGCTCGAGCGCCAGAAGCGCTTCGCGCGCCTGCACGGCATCGAGCTCGAGTTCACGCCCGAGGCCCTGGAGGCGATCGCCGCCGAAGCGGAGGCCCTCGGCACCGGGGCGCGCGGCCTGGCGCGCCTGATCGGGCGGGCCGTGGACGGGGTCGATTATCGCTGGACCGAATTGGCCGAGCAGGGCATCCGGCGCGTGGTCGTGGGGCGGGCTGCGGTCGAGAACGGCAGCGATCCGGAGCTGATCGCGGGGCCCGCCGCAGCGCCCCGGGAGGACCGGGAGCTGCGCCTGGAGGCCTTGCGCGAGCTGCCCCCGCGGCCCGGCATGCGCTCCGGCGTGCGCCTGGGTCAATCCCGCGGGCAGAGCGACACGCGCGGCTGGACCCGCGAGCAGTTCCGCACGGCGATCGAGGTGCTGAAGCAGGAACACCTGGGCTGGGAACAGACCGGCGGCAGCGCGCGCAAGTGGTGGGTGGCCTTCGAGCAGGAGAACGCCGAGCGCCCGGCCCTGATCCTGCGGCTGTGCGAAGAATTGAAGAGCCGCCGGGCTACGA
>JBILNK010000088.1:0-17234 GCA_044375105.1 Planctomycetota bacterium | reverse complement strand
GCCTTCGTGCCCCTGTCCACCGGACTCAAGTGGTACGGCGAGCTGACCGTCAAGCGCCGTTCCGGCTCGATGGAGATGGAGCAGGTCCAGCTGCACGAGCTGATCCTGCAGGTGGACGCTCCGGAGTTGGTGCCGATGGTGGCCGGGGCCGCGCGCGAAATGCTGTCGCGCTTCCACTCCCAGCGCGACTACGAGGTGGTCGTGCCCCTCGAGCTCTTGGCCCGCGCCCAGGCCACCAAGCGCATCTTCAACATCGTGCTGGGCTCGATCGCCGGCATCAGCCTGCTGGTCGGCGGCATCGGGATCATGAACGTGATGCTCGCCACGGTCACGGAGCGCACCCGCGAGATCGGCATCCGCCGGGCCTTGGGCGCCAAGCGCCGGCACATCGTCTCGCAGTTCCTGGTCGAGACCGTGGTGCTTTCGGTGGGCGGCGGAGCCATGGGCGTGCTGCTCGGGCTCCTGATCCCGGTGCTGGTCGAGCACTTCGCCGACATGCGCACGATCGTGACCCCGGCAGCGCCGGTGCTGGCCTTCGGCATCTCGGCCGGCATCGGGGTGCTGTTCGGCATCTATCCGGCCTGGCGCGCGGCCAACATGGACCCGGTCGAGGCCCTGCGCCACGAGTGAGCGGGGCCTGAGGGCTCCGCGGGGCCTGCGCTCCCCGCGGGCGCGCCGAGGGGCCAGAGTCGCCCGGACCTGGGCCAGCCCCGTGCCGCGCGGTTCCCCGGGCCCTGCGCCGCCGCGCGGTCCGTTCACTGGCCCTCCCCCAGTCCTTGGCGCAGCTCCAGGGCTTGGGCCAGGTCGGCCGGGGCCAGTTCCGCGCGGCCCTCGAGGTCGGCCAGGGTGCGCGCCACCCGGCGCAGGCTCTGCAGGGCGCGCGCGGACAGGCCTCGCCGTTCCTGGGCCCGCGCCAGGAGGTCGCGGGCCGGTCCCTCGACCGGTGCGAAACGATCCAGTTGCGCGGCGTCGAGGGTCGCGTTCTCCAGCTCTCCTTGCCGGGCCCGCGCGAAGGCCTGGGCGGCCCGCAGGCGGGCCAGCAGCAGGGCCCCGGAATCCGCCTGTGCACGGGGCGCAGCGGCAGCTGCCACGCTGCCCTTGGCGGACCGGCGCGGCGCAGCGGGCCGCGGCCGCGGGGAGTGGGGCGCCCGATCGCTGGCGGGGACTTCGAGCGGGCTGGGCTCCGCTTGCGAGGCCTGCGGGTCTTCGCTCGGCGCTGCGCTCGCGAGCAGGTCGGCCAAACGCGGGGCGCCCAGCTCGACGCGCAGATCGATGCGATCGAGCAGCGGACCGGAGAGCCGCCCGCGATAGCGCGCCACCTGCAGGCGGCTGCAGCGGCAGCTGCGCGTGGGGTGCCCGAGGTAGCCGCAGGGGCAGGGGTTCATGGCGGCCACCAAGCGGAAGGCGGCCGGCAGCCGGGCTCGGTCGCCGACGCGCGCCAGCTCGAGGTGCCCGATTTCGAGGGGCTGGCGCAGGGCTTCGAGGACCTCGCGCTTCCATTCGGTCAGCTCGTCCAGGAACAGCACGCCGCGATGGGCCAGGCTGACCTCGCCGGCCATCAGCGGCGAGCCGCCGCCCACCAGCCCCGCGTAGCTGGTGGTGTGGTGGGGGGCGCGGAAGGGGCGTTCCTCGGCCAGCCCCGCGGGCCAGGCCCCGAGGGCCGAGCGCACGCGCGTGATCTCGATGCGCTCCGCGAGGCTCGGCGGCGCCAGCAGGCTCGGCAGGGCGCGCGCCAGGGTGCTCTTGCCGGTGCCCGGGGGCCCCAGGAACAGCAGGTGGTGGCCGCCCGCCGCGGCCACCAGCAGGGCCTGCTTGCCGAGCGGCTGGCCGCGCACCAGATCGAGGGCCGCCGCGCCCAGCTCGGGCCGCAGCGCGCGCGGCGGAGGCTCGAGCGCGCGGCGGTCGTCCGGCTCGAGGCCCAGGGCCAAGGCCTCGCCCAAACTGGCGGCGGCGAAGGCCCGCGCCCCCGGCAGGTGGGCCGCTTCGCCGGCGGTGGGGGCCGGCCCGATCAGGCGCTTGAGGCCCGCCCGCGGCACCAGCTCGGCCGCGGCCAGACCGCCGGGCACGGGATGCAGGCGCCCGTCGATGCCGACCTCGCCCAGGAACAGGCAGTCCTCCAGGGCCTCCGGCGGTGCATGGCCCGCGGCGCAGCACAGCGCCAAGGCCAGCGGCAGGTCGAGCAGCTCGCCGCGCTTCTTGGTGGCCGCTGGCACCAGATTCACGTAGTAGCGCCCCGCGGGCAGGGACAGGCGCTCGGCGGCCAGGGCCGCCAGCAGGCGCGCGCGGCTCTCGCGGATGACCGGATCGGGAAGCCCGGAGAGCACCACCTCCACGTGGCGCCGCTCGCCGCTCTCGAAACGGGCTTCGACGGTGACCAGCTCGGCCCCGGCCCCGCGCAGGGAGGCGCCTTGGATGCGTGCATTCGGCATGCCCCTAGAGACCGAGGCTGGGCCCAACCGTTGCAGGCCGATCGGGAGAAAACCGGGCGCCGCGCTCGCCGCTCCGATCGCGGCGCGCTGCCGGCGCAGGGCCTGCGCTCGGCCCGCCTCGCGGCCGAACCCCGCGCAATCAAACCCTGCGGACGAAAACGCCGCGCGGCCCGCGGCCCGCACAGCGCCCTTCCGTCAGGCCTATCCGTCAGGCCCCTCCGTTGCGTCGGTCAGCGCCGCTCGATCCGCTTGCCAGCGGACCACATCCCGCGGCCCAGGGAGGCGCGCGCATCCTGCACGACGACCTCGCCGTTGACCTACGCGCAGGGCGGCGAGAGCAGGAACAGCGCCTCTGCAGCGACCTCCTCGGCGCGGGCGAAGCGCCCGGCGGGATCTGTTCGAGGATGCGCTGGCCCAGCGCGGTGCGGCCGCCTCGTCGGCCAGCCCTGCCGGGCCGAATCGGCTGGCTCCGGTACAGACTTGGGCTTTCGAACCACCTCAGCTCTGTCCCCGCCCTATTTCTCCGGGCGCGAACCGGGAGACTTCGCCGAAGTCGCCTGCGGGCGCGTGGTGTTCGGCGCCCAACACCCCAACGGACGGCTCGGCAGCCGGCCTCCCGGGCGAGCTTGACAGCCTCGGGGGGGGGGGGTAGTCTCTCCCAGAGTGCCTTGGCCCCTTGTCTCACAAAGCATGCGTCCTACGCTCTGCCTCGCTCCCAGCCTCGCCCTCGGCTTCCTAGCCTCACTGCCGATCCCGGCCGCAGCCGATTGTCAAGGCTGCAATGGATCGGGCGGCGGTTCTGCGCTCAACCAACTGGGATCCTGCGGCACCAGCGCGCAGCTCCTGATCACTCCTCAGCAAGATGGGGACTGCGAACAAGCGGGTACCGCCTGCGAGGATGGGTCTCCCTGTCGGTTCAAGGCCACCTACGGGTGGAACTTCGGCACTACCTACGGCTACCTGGGCGGAGGCTATCGGCTCTACGACTCCGACGACCCCAACAACCCCCAAAACGGAGGCGATAGCTGGCAGATCGAAGGCAGCAGCGGCCAGCCGGGAGGGGTGGGTGTTGGAGAACTCGACCTCTTCCTCATGTGCGGGGGTCGATACGAAGCCGTCCTGCGGGTCCAGTCCGCGGATCCAGCCTGCCCCGACATGGCGCAGGCGACAGCCTCCGCCGCCTGCAGCCCGTGCTTAGTCGTGTTCAGCGGCCCGGGCTGACCCTGGCAGGCAGGCGCATGACGATCGGCTGACCCGCGGCAGCGCGAGCCGCAGCGGCCGGCGGTCCGACCGGCTCCTGCCCGCCGCACCGACGCCTGAGGGCCGCTCGTTTCGCTTGGCCAGCGGCTTGCAGCTCGCACTTCACCCAGCATCCAGGGGCGATCCGCCTCCTCCGATCGAGCGATCTGAACCCCTGCCCAGGCGATGGGCTCTTGCGGAGCACCGCAGGCTCCAGGCCTGGTTTCGACCCTACATTTCTTTGGCTGCCATGAAAAATACACCGGGAATCGTCGTGCTGGCTCTGGCCTTGGCCGCGCTGGGTGCATTCTTGGCCTGGAGGGGGGAGAGTCCAACGAACACCGCCGGGTCCGCTGGGCGGCCCGCCGCGTTCGCGATGCCGGAGGTCCCCGGTGCGGTCCAGCCTGAACTCGAACTTCCGAACGGGTCGCGGCTGAGTCTGGAGGACAGCCAGGCGGCAAGTGGGGCAGAGGGCCAGCAGCCCAGCGAGCCGCGCGGCGAGCCCTGGGTGCGATTGCAGTACGACAAACACGTTCATGGGCGCCGGCTGGGGGACGTGCTGTTCGAATTCTACGGACCGGATTGGCCCTGGCTGGAACCCCTGTTCGCCGGGCACAAGATCGATCCGGACGAGACGATCACGATCAACGAAGAACTCGGAGACCTGGAGGCCTGTCTGCCGCGACTGCCGGAGTTTCTGATCAAGAATTTTGATGAAACGCCTTTTGGAAGGAATCCTCATCTGCGCACATTGCCTAGTGTCATGTCTAAGGATCCCGTTTTGGCTCTGGAGCAGATCGCTCGCGAAAAGAGATACAACCCATCCAGGCGAGAGCTAGACAAGCAGTCGGCTGAATTCGATGCTTTGCGTCTTGCGATCAAGAGCGAGCTCAAGAACCTGGACGATTGGAACAAGGCCCTCGAAGTCCGCAAGCGCGCCGCAATCCTCGCCGACCTAGAGGGCTTGGATGCCTACCGTCGGCCCAAGGTCGGCTGGATCCGCATCGGACCGATCCTTTGCATCGGAGACCCCGCCTATTGCACAGATCCTCGCTACCTGACGTATGTTTCGCCCATGGGCGCCAATGTGGCCCACCCCGAGTGCTGGCTCTTCGCTTGCAACTACATGATCAACTGGAAGTTGGTGCCCGAGATCGCCGCCGAAACCCGAAGCATCATCGAGTACCAGGAGTCCTTGGAGCCGGTGTTCATCGAACTGGTTGCCGCGGTGCCGACCAAGCCCTGAGCGGGCTGTCCCAGGGATCGTTGGGCGGCTCCGGAGGTTTCGCGGCAGACGGCTCCTGCCCGTAGGGCAGGAGCCGGAGCCGCCCCCTACCCGGCCTACGGCCGAGAAGGGGACCCGCGGCTCCGCGAACCAGGCGGCAATTGCCCTGACACCGGGGAGAATGAACTCTCTCAGGGACTCGGGTGCCGGGTGTCGGCACCTAGGGGCCCCTTGCCGCGCTCGATCCGTTCACCCGCGGTCCACATGCCGCGCCCGAGGGAAGCGCCGGCGTCCTGCACGAAGACCTCGCCGTTGACATAGGCGCAGGCCGGCGAAAGCAGGAACAGCGCCTGGGCGGCGACCTCCTCGGGCCGTGCGAAGCGCCCGAGGGGGATCTGCTCGAGGATGCGCTGGCGCACGGCGTCGTCGGGCCACAGGTTTTGCTCGGCCCCGGCGCTCTCGAAGGGGCCGGGCGCGATCGCGTTGCAGCGCACGCCGCGCGGACCCCACTCGACCGCCAGGGTGCGCGTCATGGCCAGCACGCCGGCCTTGGCCGCGGCGCTGTGCACCACGCCGGGCATGCCGGTCCAGGCGTAGGTGGCGAGCACGTTGAGGATCTGGCCCGAGCCCTGGGCGAGCATGGCGCGGCCGAAGTCCCGCGAGCACAGGAACGAGCCGTCGAGCACGATCCCGAGCACCGCGCGCCAGGCCCGCTCCGACAGGCGCTCGCTGGGGCAGACGAAGTTGCCGGCGGCGTTGTTGACCAGGATGTCGATGCGGCCGTGGGCTTCCAAGGTTCGGTCCAAGGCCCGCTGGACCGCGGCGCCCTCGCGCACGTCGAGGGCCTCTGCGGAGACCGTCCAGCCGCGCTCGGCCCCCTCGCTCAGCAGCGCGGCGTGGTGTTCGGACCGGCGCGAGCCGATCACCACCGCGGCCCCCAGGGCGGCCAGACCGCGGCTGATCTCGAGGCCGAGGCCCGTCCCGCCCCCGGTCACGAAGGCCACCTGGCCGCGGAAGGTCTCGGGGGGCAGCCAGCGCGCGGCGGGGGGCAGCGGTCGGGTCTCCATGGGATCATCCTGGCACGCCGCGGGGCCCGCGCGCGTCGGACCACTGCCCGCTCGGCCTGCTGGTAGGCGGGGCTGCGGTGCGGGCCCGCGTTGCGTCCGGCGGCCGCCCATGCCGCCCGCCGCGAGCCTTCCGCCCCCGGCGCGGCAGTTCCGGCATACCGCTCGGGCCGCCCGGCTCCTACCCTCTGCGCCGAGCCCCGGCCCCATCGCCCCGCCATGATCACCCTCGAGAGCTACCTCTGCGGCCGCTGGCAAGCGGGCCGCGCGCCCTTCGCGACCCTGGTCGACCCGACCCACGAGCGCCCCGTGGCCCAAGCCAGCTCGGCCGGCCTCGACCTGGCCGCCGCCGTGGCCTTCGCCCGCCAGCGCGGGGGCCCGGCCCTGCGCGCCCTGACCTTCGCCCAGCGCGGCGAGCTGCTCAAGGGGCTCTCCGCGGCCCTGCACGAGCGCCGCGAGGAACTGATCGAGATCTCGATCCAAAACGGCGGCAGCACCCGCGGCGACGCCAAGTTCGACCTGGACGGCGCCACCGGCACCCTGGCCGCCTACGCGGCCCTGGGCAAGAAGCTGGGCGAGCAGCGTTCCTTGCCCGACGGCGAAGGCTTGCAGCTCGGCCGCACCGCGCGGTTTTGGGGCCAACACGTGTGGGTCACGCGCCCCGGGGTCGCCGTGCACATCAACGCCTTCAATTTCCCCGCCTGGGGCCAGGGCGAAAAGATGGCCTGCGCCCTGCTGGCTGGCGTGCCGGTGATCGAGAAGGTCGCCGAGCAGACCGCCTGGATCGCCGCGGAGGTGGCCAAGGTGATCGTCGGCTCCGGGCTGCTGCCGGAGGGCGCCTACCAGTTCATCGCCGGGGGCACCGGGGATCTGCTCGAGCACCTCGGGCCCGCGGACCACGTGGCCTTCACCGGCTCGGCGCACACCGGCCGCTTGGTGCGCTCCCACCCGCGCTTGATCGAGCGCGGCGTGCGGATCAGCGTCGAAGCGGACTCGCTCAATGCCCACGTGCTGGCTCCCGACGTGGCGGGCGACAGCGGGGCCTACGACCTGCTGCTGCAGAATCTGGTCACGGACATGACCCAGAAGGCCGGCCAGAAGTGCACCGCGGCGCGGCGCATCCTGGTGCCCGCCGAGCGCGTCGAAGAGTTCGTCGCCGACCTGTCGGCCCAGCTCGGCCGCCAGAAGCTGGGCGATCCGGCCGACGGCGAGACGCGCATCGGCGCCCTGACCGACATGCGCCAATTGGAGCGCGCCCAGGCCGGCATCCGCCAGCTGGCCGAAAAGGGCCGCATCGCCCTGGGCGGCGCCGAGCGCGCGCGCTCGCCGGGCGCCTTCCTCGCGCCGACCCTGATCGTGGCCGCCGACCCGCGCGAGCCCCGTTTCCACGAGCTCGAGGTCTTCGCGCCGGTGGTTTCGATCCTGCCCTACGACGGCAGCGCGCAGCAGGCCATCGAGCTGGTCAACCTGGGCGGGGGGGGCCTGGTGTGCGCGCTGTACAGCAACGACGACGCCTGGACCGAAGCGGTGGCCCTGGGCGTCGCGCCCTGGCATGGCCGCGTCTGGATCGGCTCCGATCGTTTGGCGGGACAGGGCCTGCCCCCGAGCTTGGTCCTGCCCCAGACCGTGCACGGCGGCCCGGGTCGCGCCGGCGGCGGCGAGGAGCTCGGCGGTCCGCGCGGCCTGCACTTCTACATGCAGCGCACCGCGATCCAGGGCTTCCAGGGTTTCGTGCAAAAGCGCTTCGGCGCGCCCGAAGCGCCGGCGGGCGCCTGACGGGAGCGCCGCTGCGGCGCGCCTGGCATCGGCGGTCCAACCGGCGCGCCGCGCGGCCTCGCGCGCTGCTGTGCTGCTGTGCCGCACGCCGCGGCCCCCGTTTCAGCGGCCTCCGTCGATGCCTGGGCCGCTGCCGCGGCCGCGTCCGTCGCCGCTGCTCCCGACGCTGCGCCGCCGTTCGGAATACTTGGCGCTCCACGCCAGGCCCTTGGGGCCGCAGCACCTCGGCGCACTCCCGGGATCGCCCCGGGCCCGGCCCCCGGTCGCTCGCATCACGGCCCTAGCCGTCGCTTTCGGCGCCGCTTGCGCCACCGGTTTCGACGCCGCTGCGGCGCGCCGCCCAGGCCCGATACTCCGCCTCTGCGGCCAAAGCCCCGAAATCCGCGGGAAGCGCGGTCCCACGCAGCTGCTCCAGCGCCGCGCGCAGCTGGCGCCGGAAGGCCTGCTGCCGCGACTCGACGTGGCACACCTCCACCCACAGGGCGGCGCCTTCGAAGAGCACGTCGATGCGCGGATCGGCGATCGACTGCCCCGTGGCGACCTCCACATCGAAGTCGCTCACGTAGGCGCGCTGGCGTCCGCTGATCAGGGAGGCCGTGCCCCCGGCGGCCGGCGGGTCGCTGCCGGCTGCGGCCGGCGAGCGCGCCAGCGCCAGCAAGAGCGCACCCTCGCCGGCCTCGAGGGCCGTATGGGCCAGGGCCTCCGAGGCATGCTGGCGCAGAGTCCAGTCGCGGGCCGAAAGCGCGCGCTCGAAAGCCAGCGCCCAGGGCTCGGCCTCGAGGGCTCCGAGGGCCAGGGCGGCGCTCTTGCGCACGGCCGGCTCGCGGTCGATCAGCGCGCGCTCCACGAGGCCGCGGGTCAGGCGGCGCTGCCCGGGAAAGGTCTCCTCAGCGTCCTCGGCTCGGCCGTCGCTGGGAGGCGGCGGCTGTGTCGCTCGCCCGTGTTGCGCCCGCCCCATGGCCAGCTCCTGCGCGCCGAGCCGACCCGCCAGGTCGGCGCAGGCCAGCCTGGCCGCCCGGCCTGGCAGCTCGAGCCCGCTGACCAGGGCGGCGCAGAGCGCCTCGCTTTCGAATTCGACCTGCGCCCAGCGGAACAGCTCTCCGGCCCCCAGGTGCCTCGCTGCGGGCCCCATCCGCCCGATGCGCTCGAGGGCGGAGAACAGCTGCGCGCGGCTTTGCTGAGGGTCCTCCGACCCCGGTCCCAGCCAGCGCTCGACCCCCAAGGACAACGGCAGGCCTTCGAGGCCGCGCAGCAACTCGCCCCGTCGGCGTGCGGCGCGGTGGCCCGCAAGCCCGACGGGAACCTCGGCCAGGGCGCGATCGAGCAGGGCCAGGGCGGCCGTGGCCTCGCCCGCATCCAGGTGTTTTCGGGCGGCCGCGAGGACGGCGGCCTCGTCCGGTCCGCGCCCATCGGCGGGCTCGGTCCGAGCGTGCCGCGTCTCCGGCCCCGCGGCGGGCTCCTGTTGGGCGCCCGGGGACGGGCCTGCCTCGACCGCGGTCCCGGCGGGGCTGCCCTCCAGGAGGCCGCCGCTCCACAAGGCGATAGCCAGGGCGTAGACGCGTGCGCACGGGGCGCAGCACAGGGTCTTCGGGTGGGCGATCCGAGCGGACATGGGGAAGCGTTCTAGGCGAGGAGCCTGAATTCACCGGCGGGGATCGGCGCGCAGCGCCGGTCCCAGCCTGTACGGCCGCCGGTTGGCGGCCCCAGGGCATCCGACGGCTAGGTCTGACTGCGCGGACAGAGCCCGAGTCGGATTCTCTCCCTGCCCGGCCAGAGGCCGATCCGCGGCCGGCGTGGGATGCTCGTGCGCGGCGAGGCGCTTTGGGACGGGGAGTTCGGCCGAAGGGGTTAGCGCCCCGCGCCCGGCGGGTCTCGGGAATCCGGTCCGAATTCGAGCGCCAGCCAGCCCTGGCGGCCGGTGGAGCTCCAGGGCAAGCCGCGCCGCTCGAGTTCGGCCTCCAGGGGCGCGCCCGCGGGCCCGCTGATCCACACGGCCTCCGGAGGTCGTCGGTCGAGCCAGGGCAGGATGCCGGGGCCGTCGGAACCGTGGTGCGGGGCCAGGGCCAGGGCGCTGCGCGCAGGCAGCAGCCCGGCGTCCAGCAGGCCCAGCAGGCCCGCGCCCACGCTGTCGCCGAACAGCAGCAGGCTCGTACCGGGCAGTTCCACCAGCAGGGAGCGCGAGCCCTCGTTGCGGTCGCCCTCTCCGGCGCGCAGCAGCGATAGAGGCACAGCGCAGCGCGGCAGGGGCAGGCTGGAGCGTCCGGCGAAGAGATCGTGCCGCGGCGGCGAGCCCGGCCAGGCGGGCGCTCCGGCCAGCAGCTCGACCGGCCAGCGCGAGCGGAGCCAGGGCAGGGCCGCGCTGTGGTCCTGGTCCAGATGGCTCGAGACCAACACCAGGCTGCCCGGATCCCAGCGCGCCAGCAGGGGCGCCAGGGCCCGGCGCCCCAGTCCGGGGCGGTCGCGGGAGCCCGCGTCGAAAACCAGCGCGGGCAGGCCCGGCATCCGCAGGCACAGCGCGCTGCCATGGCCCACATCGAGCGCGACCAGCTCGCCCCGCGCCGGCGTCGGCCCGCCGGGCAAGAGCAGCAGCGCCCCCGCAGCCGACGCGATCCGGGCGGCCAGGGCGCTGCGGCGCAGCAGCGCCCACACCGTCGCGGTGCACAAGCCGAGCACCAGCAGCGTCGGCTTCTCCGGCACGACCCAGGGGGTGCCGGGCATTCGATCGAAAGCCTCCAGCAGGGCCAACTGGCAGTCTTCCACGAAGCGCGAGCCGGCGCCCAGCGCCGAGCTTTCGAGCAGCGCCGCGGCCCACAGCAGCGGCAGCCACACGGTCATCAGCACCAGGCCGGTCAGGGTCGCCGGCCCCGCGGCCCAGGTCAGCTCGCGGAACACCAGCCATTGCCAGGGCAGGGTCATCAGCTGGGCCGCCAGGGTGGCCGCCAGGCCCCCGACCAGGAAACCGTTCAGCCGGCCCGCGCCGGCCCGCACCCAAACGGCCAGGGGGCCTGCGGCCGCGAGGCGCGGCGTCGGCCGTGGCTCGTACCTACGCAGCCACCCTTGCAGCGGCGCATACAGCCAGATCAAGCCGGCGGTCGAGGCGTAGGAAAGCACCGTGGCCATTTCGAGCACCGCCCCGGGATCGAGGCTCAGTTCGATCAGCAGCGCGGCGGCGAACAGCGTGCGCCCGTCGACGGGCGGCGCCGGTGGGCGCTCCGCATGCAGCCTGCCGCGACCCCGGACCGCCAGGGCGCAGCACAGGCTGGCGCGCAGCACCGGCGAGGCGGCCCCGGCCAGCCAGGCGAACACGCACAGACCGCTCAGGGCCAGGCATGCCGGCAGCCGGGACCACAGCGCCTCGCCGGCCGGCGCCAGCCGTTGGCCGAGGCGCGCGAGCCAAGCAGCCCCCGGCCAGAGCAGCGCTGCGAACAGCAGGCTGACGTGCATGCCGGAGAGGGCCAGCAGGTGCGCCGTGCCCGTGCGCCGGAACAGATCGCTGATCTCTGCGGTCATCCCGCTGCGATCGCCCAGCAGCAGCGCGCGCCCGAGCCCCGTGCCGGGATCGCCCCCCGCGCGCACCAAGCGTTGCTCCAGGGCGGCGCGCTGGTCGCTGGCCCACAGGTCCAGCTGCGACCAAACAGGCAGCTCGTGGCCCTCGAGGCGCAGCACCTCGTCGGGCTCGAGTTCCAGCGCTGCGAGGGGGCCCCGGTGCGGGCTGGCCGGCCCGGCCGCGTAGGGCTGCCGACGGCCCGGACCGAGCAGCGCCAGGGGCTCGCCGGAGCGGGGCACGGCCTCTGCGAAGCGCAGCTCGTCGGGCCACAGCTCTCCGGAGGGCAGGCGCAGGCGCAGGTAGCTCTGGCGGCGCTCGAGCTGGCCGACCAGCGGCCAGGGCCAGCCTGCGCCCGTCTCCGGCGACGCCTCGGGGCCCAGCGCAGCCCGCGCGCCCCGAGCGCCGCACCAACCCAGCAGCAGGACACCCAAGGCCGCGGTCAACAGCCAGCGCCGGCCGGGCAGATTCCGCGGGCCGGCCGCGTCCGCGCCACCAACGCCGGGCACCGCGCTCGGCCTCGGGGGCCCTGGAGACCGTGCCCGGGCGGAGGGCCCCAGCCTGCGCAAGGCCCCCAGGGTCGCCAGCGCTGCGAGCGCCGCCACGCTGGCGCCGAGCAGGATCCGCGCGGCTTGGCCGCCCTCTTTGCCCGGCGCCGCGAGCGCTTCGGATTCCGAACGTGCGGGCCGCGCGGGCACGGACACGCTCCCGCCGTCCACCGTGCTCTGCGGCCTCGGCCACGGGCTTCCAGCCGGCCAGGCCCCCGTCGTCCGGGCCGGCTCGGGCCCATCGCCTCGGAGGCGGCCTTCCGGCGGCCCGGATCGCCGTGTCCGGGTTTCGAACCGCACCGACTCGGACCCATCGAGTGCCCCGCTTTCCGCCCGCGCGAGCTGCGGCGCCGCGCGCGGTGCTGCGGGGCCAGGGGCCGAGCTCAGGATCGCGAGCGCGGCTCCCAGGCCGTGGGCCAGCAGGCAGGCCAAGGCCAGGGCCAGCAGCGGTCGACGGAGGACGGGCGGGTTCACATCCCCAGGGACCTGCCCTGCAACGCAAGGTTGCAGGCTTCTTGCCCGTACACTGGCCCGCCATGACCTCCGCCCGCCCCCACGCCCGGCGCGCGCTGTTCCCCGGCACCTTCGATCCGCCCACCAGCGGCCACCTGGCCCTGATCCGTCGCGGCGTGGCCCTGTTCGAGGAGGTCGTGGTCGGCGTGGCCACCCACCCGACCAAACAGGCCCTGTTCAGCGTGGCGGAGCGCCTCGAGCTGCTCGAGCGCTCGGTGGCCGGGCTCGAGCGCGTGCGCGTGGTGCACATCGAAGGCCTGGTGGTCGAGGCCTGCCGAAGGCTCTCCTGCTCCGCGATCCTGCGCGGGGTGCGCTCCGGCACCGATTTCGACTACGAGGTCACCCTGGCGCGCAACAACCGCGTGCTTTCCCCGGCGATCGACACGGTGCTGCTCGTGCCCGATCCCGAGGTCGCCCACGTCACCGCCACGATCGTGCGCGAGGTGGCCGCCCTGGGCGGCGACGCCTCGCCGTTCGTCCCCGCGCCGGTCGCAGCCGCCCTGGCGCAGCGTTTTCCCCGTCCGACCCCATGAGCGCCCGCACCCCCGTCTCGACGCCCCACGCCCCGGCCGCCATCGGCCCCTACGCCCAGGCCATCCGGGCCGGCGGGCTGCTGTTCTGCTCCGGCCAGATCGCCCTCGACCCCGAATCGGGCCAGTTCCAAAACGGCAGCGTGGCCGAGCAGACCGTGCGCGTGATGGAGAACCTCAAGTCCGTCCTGGCGGCGGGCGGCAGCGGCTTCGACCGCGTGGTGCGCTGCACCGTGTTCCTGGTCGACATGAACGATTTCGCCACGGTCAACGAGGTCTACGGCCGCTACTTCGCCGGCCTGGTGCCGCCCTCGCGCTCGACCGTGGCGGTGGCCCAGCTGCCCCGCGGCGCGCGCGTCGAGATCGACTGCATCGCCCTGGCCTGACCGAGCCGCAGCGCGTGCGGCGGAGCGCGCGAGCCGCGGCGCCCTCCCGTCCCCAGCCCGCCGCGTCGTCCCCGGCGATCCGCCGATCCGCCGCCGCGCCCCGATCCACGCCGGCGCCCCGCCCGGGCGCCGCGCTCCCATTCCCTCACCCCTCCGGGATCCCCAGCCCCCCGCGCTCCCACCATGGCCCTGGCCGCCGGCATCGTCGGCTTGCCCAACGTCGGCAAGTCGACCCTCTTCAACGCGATCACCTCGGCGGGCGCCGAGAGCGCCAACTACCCGTTCTGCACGATCGAGCCCAACATCGGGGTCGTCGACGTGCCCGACGAGCGTCTGGAGCAGATCCACAAGTTCATCCCCACCGACCGCATCGTGCCGGCTTCGGTCAAGGTCGTCGACATCGCCGGGCTGGTCAAGGGCGCCTCGGCGGGGGAGGGCCTGGGCAACAAGTTCCTCGGGAACATCAAGGAGTGCGACGCGATCCTGCACGTGGTGCGCTGCTTCGAGAACGGCGACATCATCCACGTGCACGGCCAGGTCGATCCCAAGGTCGATATCGAGGTGATCGAACTCGAGCTGGCCATGGCCGACCTCGAGACGCTGCAAAAAGCCGCTGACCGCAGCGCCAAGAAGGCTCGCGCCGGCGACAAGGACGCGGTCTTCGAGAAGGACGTCTTCGCCCGTGCCGTCCAGGCCCTGGAGGCCGGCAAGCCCCTGCGCACCGAGAGCTGGTCCCCGCGCGAGCTCGAGGCCTTGAAGCCCCTGTTCCTGATCACGATCAAGCCGGTGCTGTTCGTGGCCAACGTCTCGGACAAGGACCTGGAGGGCAAGCACCCCTTCGTGGACGTGGTGCGCCGCTACGCCGAGCGCACCGGCGCGCGCATGATCGCCCTGTGCGGCAACCTCGAGGGCGAGATCGCGGCCCTCGATCCCGCCGATCGGGCCGAGTTTCTGAAGGAGATGGGCATCGCCGAACCGGGCCTCTCCCGGTTGGCCCGCGCCACCTACGACTTGCTCGGCTTGCAGACCTTCTTCACCGCCGGCCAGAAGGAGATCCGCGCTTGGACGATCCAGCGCGGCTGGGCCGCGCCCCAGGCTGCCGGCGTGATCCACTCCGACTTCGAAAAGCTCTTCATCCGCGCCGAGATCTATTCCGTCGACGACCTGGTCAAACACGGCTCCGAAGCGGCGATCAAGGCGGCCGGAAAACTGCGCGTCGAAGGCCGCGACTACGTCATGCGCGAAAGCGACGTGTGCCACTTCCTGATCGGCAAGTGACGCGGGCTGCGGCCGGAGGCCCTGGGCCGCAAGCCTGACCCGCGGGCGCGCCTTCGCGGCGCCATACAACTCGGCGCTGCCGATCGGCGCACGGGGGCTCGGCTCGGGCTGCCGCTGACCCACCCGGCAACCGGGCTCGGCGCCGGGAGCGACCGGCGTGGCGCCCGAGTCGGTCCTGGACCCGCGCCCGCAGAGGCTGGGATCGGCGCGCGGCCACGATCCCAGCCTCTATGACCGCCGGATGGCGGCCCAAAGGAAGTCGAAGGGCTGGTCTGTTCGCTCGGGCGCGGCCAGGGACGAGTTCGACCGTGCTCGGTCAGCTTTCCTGCCGGGTCAGCCTTTCGAGCGCCTCGCAGACTTCGGTTGGGTCTTGGCGCGCGCCTGCTTGGTCTTGGTGTCCCCCGGCGCCGCCGAGGACTCGGATCCGGCCTTGGAGTCGCCGCGAGCCGACTGGGCCGCAGCGGATTTTGCAGCGGAGGCCTTCGCAGCGGCCCCCTTCGTTGCAGATGCCTTCGTTGCTGCGGAACGCACAGCGACCTTCTTGACCGTTCTTGCTGTCGTTTTGCTCGCCGGCTTGACCTTGGCATTTCGAGCCCGCGAACGCTCCAATTCCCTCATCTTCAGTTCCTTCATGATTTCGTTGACCATTTTATTTACTTCATCTTCAGCGGAAGACTTGCAGTCGGGACCGGCTTTGGCGGCCATCTTGCGCGCAGGCTGAGCCTTCGCGGCCTTGTTCTTCGCAGCCTTGTCCTTCGCGACCTTGTCCTTCGCAGCCTTCTGCTCGGCCGGCTGGGCGATCCTGGGGCCCGCCGGCGCACCCTGCAGCTCCGACAGGGCGGCGGCGACCTCGCCGGCGTGGCCGGCGGCGGAGACCTTGGGCCAGTGCTTGGCCACCCGGCCCGCGGGATCGAGCAGCACGGTCGAGCGCACCACGCCGAAGCTCTTCTTGCCGTACATGTTCTTCTCGCCCCAGGCCCCGTAGCGCTCGATCATGGCGTGCTCGGGATCCGAGAGCAGCCCGACCTCGAGGCTGTGCTTGGCGATGAACTTGCGATGGCTTGCGGGCGAATCCGGGCTGATCCCGAAGACCCGCGCCGACAGGCCCTGGAAGCGCTCCAGGGCGTCGGTGAATTCGCAGGCTTCGACCGTGCAGCCGGGCGTGTCGTCCTTGGGGTAGAAGTACAGCACGACCCAGGAACCCCGGAGGTCGCCGAGGCGCACCTCCCGGTCGTCGTGGTCCTTGAGCGTGAAGTCCGGTGCGATCTGGCCGAGTTCCAGCATGGCGGTGAGGGCGGGGCGCGAGAGAGGGGAAAGGGGGCTGCCCGAGGGACGGATCCGTGGAGCGACTGCCGCGCGATCCATGGCCCATGGCGCGATCGAATCCAAGGTCGCGCCGCTCGGGCAATCGATGCAGAGGCTAGCTGCTATTCGACGGCAGGGCCAGCCGCCGAGCGGGACGGATCGGGGGCGTCGTTCCCCTGACGCCCTCCGGCTCCGCAGGGCGCCCGTCGGGGACGCCTTGCGGCATCGCAGGCCCCGGCCGCCGGCCGCCGCGCCCGATCCTGCGCCGCCCTGCTCTCGGACCCTCGCGCTCGGCCCCGATGCGCGCCGCCGCATCGGCCCGGTTCGCCTGCCGGTGTGGGCCAGCGGACGGGCGGAGCCGGGGAGCCGGGCCCCATCCGGCTTCGGTGCGGCTCCCGCCCCGAAGCCTGCGAATCCCGGAGCCCAGCCCGACCGCCGTTCCGGGCGACAGTCAGCGAGCTCAGCGCAGGTAGGGATCCCAGGGATTCTCGCGGGAGCGCAGCAGCTGGTCCGCGCGCGGGCCGAGCAGGCGCGCCACCTCCGCGGTCAGCAGCGAGGCGCTGCCGGTGAAGTCCTCGATCAACACGCGGCGACCCGGGCCGAGGCCCTTCAGCACGGCCACCTCCAGGACCTCGCCGGAGCGCGCTTCCAGGGTCAGCACGAACTCCGGATCGCGGAGCTCGGGCGCCGGCAGGTCGCCGGGTGCGGGCAGGGCCGCCCGTGGGGCGCGGGTCAGGAACAGGTGGAAGCCGGTGCCCAGCACCGGGTTGGCCTCCGCTTCGGTCTGGCCTTCGGATTGCACGGCAAAGCGTTCGAGCCCCGGAGCCAGGGGCTGGGCGGGATCGGGGGGCTGGGGCACGAATTGAAAGCTCTCGCCGTCGGCGTGATCGACGAACACGCGCCTGAGGCCCGCGGCCCAGCCCGGCCAGGCCTCGGGCAGGGCCCGGCGGCTGACCAGCGGCGGCAGCTCGCCGCGGCCTTCGAGCAGCGGCAGGAGGTCCTCGGACAGGCCCAGGATCTGCTCGTCGCCGCTCCGGCGCGCGGGCCCGCCGCGGTCCTCGCGGCCCTGGGCCAACTCGACGCTGGCCAGCACGTCGCGCTCGGCGCCCTCTTTGAGCACCTGCGGTCCATGCAGCTGGATCTGCCAGCGCCGATCCGGGCCGAAGCCCAGGGCGTCCAGGTCGAGCTCGCTGGCCAGCCCTTCCGACAGCCCCCGCGCGCGCACCAGGGCCTCGATCAGGCCCAGCACCTCGCGCTCCTCGCACAGGGCACCGCCGGCGGTCAGATTGCGCCACAGGCCCTTGGAGCGGGCGATGAACCAGCTCGTCCCGCGGCCCTCGGTCAGGGTCAGGGCCGCCACCGGCACGGCGCTGGCCGCGCCCTCGGGCACGAGCCGC
>JBILNK010000279.1:0-3582 GCA_044375105.1 Planctomycetota bacterium | reverse complement strand
CCCGGCGGCGGATCGCCGAGGGCCAGATCGCCGCCGATCTCGACCAGCGCGCTGGGCACGTCCAAGGCGCGCAGGAGCTCGAGCACGTCGTCCGCGGCCAGGCCCTTGCCGATGCCGCCCAGATCGAGCTCGGTGCCCTCGACGAGCTCGACCGTCGAAGCCCCGGGCTGGATCGTCAGACGCCGCCAGCCGACCCGCGCGCGGGCCTCGGCCAGGTCCTCCGGGTCGGGCAGCCGGCCGGCCTCGCGGGCCGCGCTCCACAGCCGATAGAGCGGCGCGCCGGTCGGATCGAAGGCGCCGCCGCTGATCTCCGCCAGGCCGCGCGCGAGGGTCAGCGCCCGCAGCAGATCCTGGGAGATGGCCACCGGCCCGCGCCCCGCGGCCAGCACCAGGCGGGTCAGCTCGCTGTCCAAGCTCCAATGGCTCCAGGCGGCCTCCAGCTCGGCGAGGCGCTGGAAGGCGCGCTCGGCGGCCCGATCGGCGCTGGCCTGGTCGGCGGCGTAGAGCACGAGCCTGGCCTCCACGCCCATGGCGAGGCGCCTATACTCGCAGCGCTGCGCCGCGGGCGCAGGCGCCTCCCCTTCCTGCCGCCGCTCCATGAGCTCCGCCCCGACGCCCGCGCTGACCCATTCCGAGGCCGTGCCGCCTGGCGCGGCAAAAAGGGGAAAAAGCGTCGGCAAAAGCGTGGAAATGAGCGCGTTGGCGAGGGCGATGGAGCGCATCCGTTCGGGGGGCTACGGTGGGCCGGGGCGGGAGCGGGAGAGGGGACGGGGAACGGGCCGGCAGCTGCTCGCGGGCGCGCTGTGCGCCAGCCTGTGGCTGGGCGCCTGCAGCGCGCCGGCGGCCGGGGACGGGACCGAGCGGAGCCGCGCCGAGGTGATGCCCCAGGTGCTGCTCGCTCCGGACGATCGCGTGCCGCGCGAGGTCAGCGTACCAGGCACGAACGTGGCCTTCCGGATGGTGCCGGTGCCCGGCGGAAGCGTCGACGGCCGCGAGGTGGCCCCCTTCTGGATGGCCAGCACGGAGGTCCCCTGGGAGCACTACCTGGCGCTGGTCTTCGAAGTCGAGGACCGCGCCGCCGCCGAGGCCGCCGACGGCTTCGCGCGCCCGAGCCGGCCCTACATCTCGATCGACCGCGGCTTCGGCCAGCAGGACAGGCCCGTGATCAGCGTCAGCGCCCGGGCCGCGCGGACCTATTGCGAGTGGCTGAGCCGCAAAACCGGCGGCCAGTTCCGCATCCCCAGCGTGGACGAGTGGCGTCTGGCGGCCCTGGGCGGCGGCTCCTCCGCCGACGCGAGCCAGGCCGTGGCCCGCGAAACCGCCCAGGGCCGCAGCGCGCCGGTCGCGTCCCTGGCGCCGAGCCGCCTGGGCCTCTACGACCTGGTGGGCAACGCCGCCGAATGGGCCCAGGATGCCGACGGACCGGTGGTGCTGGGCGGCTCCTACCGCGATCCGCGCGCGCGCCTGTCGCCGCTGATGCTGGAGGCCCCCAAAGCCGCCTGGAATCAGAGCGATCCCCAGATCCCCAAGAGCACCTGGTGGCTGGCGGACGCCGGCTTCCCGGGCATCCGCGTCGTCGCCGACCGGCTGCCGCCTTCGGCCCCCCCCGAAGCCCCCTCCGAGGTCCCCTGACCCAGCGCCCCTCCAGGCCCCCTCCGATGCACGAGTCCAGCGAATCGAATCCGCCCCTCTCCCGCCGCGGCCTGCTCTACGGGGCGGCGGCCGCCAGCTTTGCCGTGCCGCTGCTGGGCGCCTGCGCCGGGCAGAGACAGAGCCGCGAAGACGCCGCGCTGCCGCCGGGGCGCCCGATCTCCCGGCCGATCCGGGTCGGGCTGGTGGGCTGCGGCGGCCGGGGCACCGGGGCCGCCTTCAACGCCCTGGCCAGCCGGAGCGCGGAGGCGCGCCTGGTGGCGGTCGGCGACCTGTTCCCGGGCCGCATCGAGGGCTCGCTGGCGGGCCTCGAGCGCCAGCTCGCGACCACCTGGGCCGGCCCCGGGGTCAGCGCAGCGGACGGCAGCATCAGCTACCCGCCGGGCGTGCTCGAAGCGGCCACGGCGCGCGCGAAGGAGCGCATCGACGTGCCCCTCGGGCGGCGTTTCGTGGGCTTCGACGCCTTCCAGAAGGTGATCGACGCGGGCGTCGACCTGGTGATCTTGACCACGCCGCCGGCTTTCCGGCCGGCGCATTTCGAATACGCGGTCGAGCGCGGCGTGCACACGTTCTGCGAGAAGCCCATGGCCGTCGACGTGCCCGGCGTGCACCGCGTGATCGCCGCCAGCGAGCGGGCCCGCGAGCGCGGCCTGTCGGTGCTGGCGGGTTTCTGCTGGCGCTACAAGGGCGGCCACCAGGCCTTCTATCGCGAGCTGCACGACGGCCGCATCGGCGACGTGCGCGCGGTCTACACCAACTACAACACCGGCGAGATCGGCACGAACACGCGCCAGCCGGGCTGGAGCGACGTGGAGTGGCAGGTCCGCAACTGGCACCACTTCGACTGGCTCTCGGGCTCGCACCTGGTCGAGCAGGCCTGCCATTCGATCGACCTGATGTCCTGGGCCTTCGAGGACCAGGCGCCCCTCTCGGTGGTCGCCGTGGGCGGCCAGGCCACGCGCTCGGGCCCCGAAGCGGGCAACTGTTTCGATCATTATTCGGCGGTCTACGACTACGCGGACGGCGCCAAGGGCTTCCACATGAGCCGCCAGTGGGCCAACACCGACGGCGAGAACAACAACTACTTCTTCGGCAGCCGCGGGCAGGGCTGGCTCGAGAACTGGACGCCGCGCTACGAACTGGCCGGGTCGCGCACCTGGCGCTACGAAGGCGAAACCGGCGATGACATGTACCAGAACGAGGTCGACGCCCTGCTGGAGGCCCTGCGCCGCGGCCGGCCGATCAACCACGGCGAGCGCATGGCCCACAGCACCCTGCTGGCGATCATGGCGCGGCTGGCGGCCACCACCGGCAAGGTCGTGACCTGGAACCAAGCCCTCGAGTCGACCGAGCGCCTGGGCCCGGCCAGCCTGGCCTGGGGCGAGTATCAGGCCGCGCCCCTGCCGGTGCCCGGACGCACGCCGCTGACCTGAGGCGCGCGGGGAAACGCGCGTCCTGCCGCGCCCGAAGCGCAGCGCCGGCCGGCGCACAGGCTTTGGGGCCGCTCGCCAGCGCTCGAAGCGGCTGCGATCGGCCTCGAGGAGCGGGCGCTGGCCTGCCGCTATGGAGTCGCTCGCTCTGCGGCCGCCCTTCGGCGGCCTCGAAGACTGAATTCCTCCTCCCGCGGGCCCGGGGCCTGCGTCTGTTCCGGCCGCGCGCCCCGCGCCCCCGTTCCGCGCCCCGCTCCCCTCGCCCCGTTCCGCGCCCCGGCGCACCCGCCCGTCCGTCCTCCCCAGCCGCTTCGCCCATGCCTACGCCCGCTCCGCTGAACGGTCGCCGCGAGTTCCTGCGCGGCGGCCTGTCCCTGACCGGCGGCCTGCTGGCCGCAGCGGTCTGGCGCGCGCCCGCGGCCGCACAGCCGGGCGCGTCGCCGGCCGCGTCGCCGCACAAGCACCGGGCCGGCGCGCCGCACCAGGGTGCGCCCCGGACCTC
>JBILNK010000340.1:0-4688 GCA_044375105.1 Planctomycetota bacterium | reverse complement strand
CGATGCTGTTTGACGACTGGGACGACGCCTGCTGCCCCGGAATCCGCAGGGCGATTACAGAGTTCTTTCCGGCGACGCAAATATTAGACATTCACCAGAACCAATGCCTGGTGGTAAAAACATGAGTGATGCGCCCCAACAACCTGACATCTCTACGAGGTTTCAGCCGGACTACACGCCAGAGCAAATGGAGTCTCTGGGCGTGTACGATGCGCTGTACAGGGGCCAGGGTCCGCGGTTAGCCAGCCTGGGCGAATGGAAGCCCGAATGGATCAGCGAGCATGATCCGAAGGGCTGGGCGCAGTGGTATAAGCGCTACGCAGCCGGCCGGCGTATCCCAGAAGAAGACGAGCGGCAGATCAAGCGCTGGCTGAATTTTAAATCACGCCATGGCGGGCCGTTTGTAAAAAACCCCACTGCGCGACGTGGCTGGGCGCTGAGGAACTGGGGAATCGACCCGAGCAAGATGGTGGCGCCCGATCAGAGTGCGCAAATCAAAGAAATGCTCGACGCCTATAAGAATAAAGCGATGCAGCGGTATGTGAAAGAGAAAGTAGCTGCCGAGACTGCGCCGGCTACGCGGACGTTCTATCACGGCACGACAAGCAAGAACCTGAAATCTATTCTGGCCAAAGGGCTGGACCCTAGTTTCGCCGGTACAGGCGCAGACAGCGGCGTACCAACCGACATCCCCGGCTATGAGCGACGCGTATTTCTAGCGACGCATCCGCAGCTGAACTCCGGCTACGGCGATGCGCGATTAGAGATCACTCTGCCGGAAGATTTCAAAGTATCGCCGTTATTTTCTGGGCCGATCGGCTGGGCCATGACGGATCATTACACGACTGACAAAATCGACCCGAAATACATCAAAGTCATTTCAGGTGACGGGGAAAAGAAAGCCGATCTGCTTCCCGAGGTTAATCTCCAGCCGCACCAAGAGCGCATTCAGGAGACAGTCACCGAAGACAGCCCGCGGATGATTGTGTATCACGGGCTGGGGAGCGGTAAGTCTCTTTCTGCGCTTGCCGCCGCGGAAGCTGCCAAGAAGAAATACAACGAAGATTACGGCATCGTGGCGCCGGCGAGTCTGCGCGGGAACTTCCAGAAAGAAGTTGAGAAGTTTACACAGGGCAGTAAGCCGGAGATTCTGAGCTATACGGGATTAGGCCTTGGCAAGAAGTTCACCAAGGTGCCCGAGACCGTGATCATGGACGAGGCGCACCGTATTCGTAATCCCGGAGGCGCAGCAGCTCAGGCAGCAGCAGACGTGGCAAATCAGGCCAAACGCGTGCTTCTGCTCACTGGCTCGCCCATCACAAATTCGCCGAGCGACCTGGCAAACTTAATCTCTATCGTCGCCAGAAAGAATCTCTCGCCGCAGGAATTCGAAAAGCGCTACATCGGCTATAAGACAGTGCATCCGGGGCTAATTAACTGGCTGCGCGGTATTAAGCCGGGCGTACGTCCAGTCGTCAAGAACGAGGGCGAACTGCGGGAATTGCTGCAGGGTCGCGTGGATTATCAGCCCAGCAAAACTCCGGAAGGCGTCAACGTTAACGAAGAGAAGATCGAAGTTCCGATGACGCAGGCGCAGCAAAAGATTCAAAAGGCGCTGCGTACCAAGATTCCGCCTGGATTTCTCTGGAAGCTCGATCAGGAGTTTCCGCTGAGCAAAGATGAACTCGCCAAACTTAATAGCTTTCTGACAGGCTTGCGGCAGAACTCCGTAAGCACGCGCCCGTTTAGAATCGATAGCGATGCTTTCAGGTCGTTTCAGCAGTCCGGC
The DNA here is from genome assembly GCA_044375105.1 of Planctomycetota bacterium. Lineage (GTDB taxonomy): Bacteria > Planctomycetota > UBA1135 > UBA1135 > JBIKLM01. The sequence goes on along the minus strand of JBILNK010000340.1, from coordinate 2,899 downwards.
AAACTGCAAGAAGCCTACAAGCGCCTCGATGAATTACTGGCGTCTGACCCGCGCAAGAAGGCGATTATTTATTCGAATCATATCGGCGCCGGTATTGAGCCGTATGCCGCCGCGCTTTCTAAGTACAACATTCCGCACGGGATCTTCCACGGCGGCGTTCCCACCAAGCAGCGGCAAAAAGCGTTGGCGGATTACAACGCCGGCAAGCTCAGGGCGCTTTTAATTGGCCCGGCCGGCGCTGAAGGCCTGTCTACAAAGGGCACGAATCTCATTCAATTACTGGACCCGCACTGGCACGAGTCCCGTACCCAGCAGGCGCGCGGTCGTGGGTTACGCTTTGACAGCCACGATGACTTGCCGGAAGAACTTAAAAACGTACACGTACAGCGATTTATCTCGAAGTCGGAAGAACCGAGCTTTTTGGGTAAAATGCTTGGATACCGCCGAGAGCGCACAGGAGACGAAATCTTGGAACGCCTATCCAACGAAAAAGAGCGCATCAACGAGCGCTTCCGGGAACTACTCCGCGAAATTGGCTCGCAGAATCACGCCAAAACTGCGGCATTTGAGTTTGGGGAGAAGCAGGCGCTCGCCCCACTGGCCGCGCTTGCTTTATGGGGTTTGGCAGTTCCCGCGGCTGGTACGGCCGTCAGTATTGCCGGGCATAATATTTATGAGCATTTCAACCCTCCGCCCCCGCCGCCAAAGCCGGTTATTAATTACAACGTCACCATGCCGTCCGAGGGTACAAACCCGTGGCTGGCTGGCGCTATTGGCGCGTCTGCAGTTGCGACGCCGTTGGCTGCTTATTATGCCTACAAGCGCTGGTCTGACCGGCAAAAGGCAGTAAACAAACCGCTGAAAACTCCAACTGCAAAACTAGCCGCAAGTGCCGAACTCAGCGACGATGAGAAACAAGCCGGGAAACGACTGGGCTTGTGGGATCGCATTCGGATGAAGCGTGAGCGCGGTGAACAGCCCGCCAAGCCCGGTGACGACGACTACCCCGACAGCAAGAGCTGGAAAAAAGTCACGAACATCAGCGAGAAGAAGGCCGAATTGCCTACCGCCATGGCTGATCTGGCTAAGTATGAAGCAGAGGTCGCCAAGCAGCCCGGATCCAAAGCGCACGCTCGTTGGATAGAACTCACCGGCGAGCACGACGATAACGCTGAAGCCGGCAAGCACGAGTTTGATAATCGCGAAGCCATTAACGCTATGATCGCTAAACACAGAGCAGAAACAGCTAAAACCGCGGGTACTCCGGCCTGGCAGCGAAGCGAAGGCAAGAACGAAGAAGGCGGGCTGAACGAGAAGGGCCGTAAAAGCTACGAGCGCGAGCACGGCGGAAATCTTAAAGCTCCCGTGACTGAAAGCAAGCCCAAAGGCGAGCGTGCAAAGCGCCGTAATTCGTTCTGTTCGCGTATGTGCGGCATGAAACGCGTGAATACGGGCGCAAGCACTGCCAAAGATCCGGACTCGCGGATTAATAAGTCGCTGCGCAAATGGAACTGTAAGTGCGGCGCTGATCAGCTTGTGGCTATTAGCAAAGAAGCTAGCCTGCGCTGGTATAAACGGTTTCCCGTGAATGACAATCTGGCATTAAACGTGAGCTTAGGCGGACCGAGCATCACGATTAAAAAAATCATTCCGGGCACGAGCTTAACACTCGGAAAACGAGCGCCGCGGCTGTACATGGGCACGCCGATTCCGGGCGTGGCGTATCAGCAGTATCTATCGCCGAAAAAGCACAAAGTTAAGGCCGAAAAGGAATTCAAAGACGACCCGAACGACGACCGCACGACGTTTGAGAAAATCAAGGATTTTCTGTTCGGATCTGACTACAGCAGCGCCGATTAAAGGCTGTTTAGCATTGCCAAAAATTCGCGTGTGAGTTATACGTATACCAGACCGTACTCACACCGCGAGGGCTTATCCGTGCCGGCAAAATTCAAGATTTTCGTCGCTATTGCGTCGTATCGTGATCCCCAGCTTCCGATCACGATCGCTGACATGATCACGAAGGCGAAATACCCGGGATTATTTAACTTCGGCATCTGTTGGCAATACGACGAAACCGAAGACATTACGCAGTACGACAAGCAGCCCAACTTCCGAATTAGCAAACATCATTACTCGGAAAGCCAAGGACTGGGCTGGGCGCGCGACATCACGTTCTCGCTATACGACGGCGAGCCTCTTTTTCTACAGCTCGACAGCCATCACCGGTTTGCGCAGAACTGGGACGAGATGATGCTCGAGGACTATTACCAGGCAAAAGAACTGGCTAAAAAACCAATTCTGTCAACATATCTCACGCCGTTCGAGCACGACAAAGATCATTTCGATCCGACGCCGTGTTTGATGAGTCAGTACGAGTTTAGCGCTGACAAGTTACTGATGAGCCGGCCGCATTATGTGCAGGACTACGCCGCGCGCACGAGTGTTGTCAGGGCGCGCACTTTAAGCGGACATTTTCTGTTTACGGCTGGCCGTTTTATCCAAGACGTGCCCTACGACCCCGACATTTACTTCGGCGGCTATACCGAAGAAACGACTATGAGTGTGCGGGCGTGGACAAGTGGCTATGACTTTTTTAGCCCGTATCGCCAATACATCTGGCACGAATATACCCGCAACAACAGGCCGAAGCACTGGGAAGATCACGGCACGGTGTCTCAAACACAGAAGACAAGCGGCGAGCGTGATATTTACGCGCGCCAGAAAACGCGCCAGCTGTTCGACCAAGAGGACAACGGCATCGACATGGGCAAACACGGGCTGGGTAAAGTCCGGACCCTGCGCGAGTATGAGGTTTTTGGCGGATTTGATTTCAAGAAATGCCGGATTCAGGATTACACGCTGCAAGTCAAAGAGCCGCCAAATCCGACAGACTATG
>JBILNK010000087.1:0-17306 GCA_044375105.1 Planctomycetota bacterium | reverse complement strand
GGCTCGGGATCGAATCGGGCGTGCAGCGAATCGAGGCTGCGGCAATCGGGCGGTCACTCGAGCTACCCGAGCCGCCGAGACGTCCGCAGACACAAGTCGTCAGACCCGCCGAGGCCCTGGAGGTTTAGAGCCGGGAGTGAAGCCGGAGCAAAGTCCCTGCGAAGCCCATGCTCATCGGGCACCCCGACGCGAGTGCTTCCAGGCGCTCACAACCAACGGAACTCCCACGCATCGCCTCCTCCGAGCCGTTTCGAGCCTCAGGAGCCCCGGTTTTCCCGACCCGCCTGTCTCCGCCGCCGGAGGCCCATCAAAAAAAGGGCGAGGGCACGAGCGGCGAAGCCCGTGCCCTCGCATCCCGCCAGGCTGCCCGAAGGCATCCAGACCGCGGCGCTTCGCCGAAGCGTTGCGCTCCCCATCGCGGCCAGCTCCGTCCCCGTGAGGAGGCCGAGCGGGATTAAAGCCGAGCAGGGGGTCCCCGTCCGCTGCTCGGCATGTCGTGTTGTTCGTGTGCTTGGGTGCGCGGCGTGTGCCGCACATGCCCCCCTTGATCGAGCCCGCGAGCGCCCGGGATGAAGTCGAATCGGGATCTGCTGGGCGAGCGCCGCCGAATGCTGTGTGTCGAACGGCTCCTCCGCCGCAGGCTTCAAGCCCGCGGCGGAGGCGCACGCTTCCGGTGGCGCGGTGACCCGCGCACTGAGGCCAAGGGAGCCCCCCAAAGAACCGCCTCCCGGACGACGTGCATGAGGTCTCGGACGGCTTCGGCAGCCCGGCCGCCCCCTTGGGGCCCGTAGCTTTGCGTCCCAGCCTTGCGGCTGGTTTGCCTTGTCGCGCCTTCCGAGAGGCGGCCAAGATTAGCCCCGCCGGCCGACCGCGGTCGGCCGCCTCGGGCCCCGTCGACCTAGCCTTTGTCCACGGCCCGGCTTACGCTCCGGGATGCTTCGCCGTCCGGTTGGGCGGCGGAAACTCCTTCCCGCTTGGAATCGATCGAGAGCGACGCCTCTGGCCTGCCCTCGGGCCTGGCCGACCACCTGCTGCGACCGCGGGGCGCCGGCGCGCCGCCGCCGGGCAGCGGCGCCTCCAGCGGAGAAGGCCACAACGCCGCCTGCGGCGACCGTGTGTTGCTCTGGATCTGGCGACAACCCCCGGGCCATGGCCTCGCGTTCCAGGCCCAGGCCTGCTCGGCGGTTCTGGCGGTGGCCTCCCTGGCCTGCGAGGCCTTGGCTCCGGCGTTCGCCGCCGCCTCGGACCTGGAAGCGCTGCGGGCAGCGGTCGCGGGGCTCGATCTGGAAGGGCGGGTGGCCAGCCTCGGGGGGCTGCCGCGGCACAAGGCCCACGCCATCTGGGTGGTCGAGCGCGCCCTGGCCGCGGCACTGACCCGGCTCACCGGGGGCTGATCGGCCTTGGGGGCAGAGATCGATCGACACGCGATCCGGCGCGGGCTGGGAGCGGGCGCCGGCTCCCGTGCGGAGCTGGCCCGGGCGCGGGTGGGGGAGCGCCGGCCGCCTTCCCGTCAGGCCGCGGCGTGGGACCGCCCCCGGCCCAGCAGCCAGAGCAGAGTCGGCGGAACGACCAGGCCGATGGGCACGCCGAACCGCACCCACTGGGGCTCGACGCCGCTCCTGGAGATCTCGATCAACGCCCAGGTGTAGGCCAGGTAGCCTGCGAACAGCAGGCCGCCCTCGAAGCGGTCGATGCGCCGGCCGCTCGAGAAGATCGGCCAGCAAGCGACCGCGGTGGCGAACATGATCGGCAGGTCGAGCCGCAGCGCCTGGGGCGGCAGGCCGATCGGGCTGGCCGTGGCCGCGAATCCGAGCACGCCGACCTGGTTGAAGATGTTCGAGCCGATCACGTTGCCGACCGCGATGTCGCGCTGGCCGCGCAGGGTGGCCAGGACCGAGGTCGCCACCTCGGGCATCGAGGTGCCCGCGGCGACCAGGGTCAGCGAGATCACCAGATCGCTGACGCCCAGGTCCCGGGCGATTTCGATCGAGCCGCCGACGAAGAGCTTGGAGCCGAGCACCAGCAGCGCCAAACCCGCGGCGATCAGCAGCACGTCCACGCCCAGCGCATGGGGCTTGCTTCCGTCGAGGCCTTCTTCGAACTCCTCGCGGATCGCCTTCGTCTCGCGCCGCGAGGCGCGCACCGTGAGCACCGAGTATCCGACCAGGGTGCCGAGCAACAGCCCGCCCTCGAAGCGCGACAAGGTCCCGTCTTGGGCCCCCAGCCAGATGCCGCCGGAGAGCAGGATCAGCAGCGGGGCCTCCCAGCGGATCAGCTTGAGGTCGACCTTGAGGGGCGAGAGCAGGGCGCAAAGGCCCAGGATGAACAGCACGTTGAAGCTGTTGGAGCCGATCACGTTGCCGAGCGCCACGTCCGATTTGCCCGTCAGCGAGGAGGTCAGGCTGACGACCAGCTCGGGGGCGCTGGTCCCGTAGGCCACCACCGTGAGTCCGACCACCAGGGCCGAGATCCCCACGCTGATCGCCAGGCGGGCGGCGCCGCGCACCAGCCACTCCGCGCCAACGGTGAGGACGGCCAGGCCGAGGAGGCAGTCGAGCCAGGGAAAACCGGTGCTCATCCGGGCAGGTTGCCGCAGGCCACGGGTTCAGGCCAAGCGAAACCCGGAGGCTGGAACGGCCTTTCGCCGGGGCTCAGGGGATCGGGGCGCCGCCGGACTCCGCTGCGGCGCGCCCGGCGGGAATCGGCGCAGCAGGTGTCCGGAGCGGCTCAGGCCGCCGCCGGGCGGGGGCTGCGGGTCAGGGCCCAGAACGCCGCCGCCGGGAGCACCAGGCCCAGGGGCAGGGCCACGCGGATCCAGGGCGCCTCGGGTCCCGAGCGGGAGACGTCGATCAGCACCCAGGTGTAGGCACTGTAGCCGCCGAACAGCAGCGCTCCCTCCCAGCGATCGATGCGGCGGCCGCTGGCAAAGATCGGCCAACAGGCCACGGCGGTGGCCAGCATGATCGGCAAATCGAGGCGCAGAGCCTGGGGCGATACGGCGATCGGGCTGGCGCTGGCGGCGGCGCCGAGCACGCCCAGTTGGTTGAACACGTTGGAGCCGATCACGTTGCCGACGGCGATATCGCGCTGACCGCGCAGGGTGGCCAGGATCGAGGTGGCGACCTCCGGCATGGAGGTTCCCGCGGCGACGAGGGTCAAGGAGATCACCAGGTCGCTGACGCCGAGGAGCTTGGCGATCTCGATCGAACCGCCCACGAAGAGCTTGGAGCCCAGCACCAGCAGCGCCAGCCCACCGGCGATCAGCAGCACGTCCATCCCCAGCGTGTGCGGCTGCTTGTCGTCGAGCCCGGTCTCGTACTCCTCCCGCACCGCTTTGGTCTCGCGGCGCGAGGCGCGCACGGTGGAGAAGGTGTAGCTCGATAGGCCGATCAGCAGCAGCAGGCCCTCGATCCGCGAGAGGCTGGCATCCAGGGCGAAAAGCCAGACCAGGCCGGAGAGCACGATCAGCAGCGGCGCTTCCCAGCGCACCAGCTTGAGGTCCACCTTCAGGGGAGCCAAGACCGCACAGATCCCCAGGATGAACAGCACGTTGAAGCTGTTCGAGCCCAACACGTTGCCCAAGGCGACATCGGACTTTCCTTCCAGGGAAGAGGTCAGGCTGACCACCAGCTCGGGGGTGCTGGTCCCGTAGGCCACCACGGTCAGGCCGACCACCAGAGCCGAGATGCCTACGCTGATCGCCAGGCGCGAGGCCCCGCGGACGAGCCATTCCGCGCCAAGCGTCAGCACGGCCAGGCCGAGGACGCAGTCGATCCAGGAGATACCGGTGCTCATCGCAGCAGACTGACACGCTGCAACAGCGGCTTCAATCGAAACCGAGGGCGGCCGGCGCAAGCCTGCGATGAACAGGCATTCATCTGCTCCAGGGGGCCTGACTGACACCCTGGGTCGTCGCGGCCGAGCGGGCCCCGGCCCCGTTGGACCTCGTTGCCCTGGCTGCCCGGGTCGCCCGCCCGCTCCTCGCCACTGCACACGCAACGAATCCCCTCGTTCTGGCGCGTCCGGCCGCCGACGGACGGCGCTGCGGTGCAGGGAGCCGGAGCCCTGGGCCCTGGAGCTCTGGAGCCCCGCGCTCCCCGCCCTGCGGGCGGCCCCGCCCGGCTCCCGCCCAGGGGGCCGAAGTCGCCGGGTGTGGCCGCGGTGGGGCAGTCTGCTCCAGCCGCCCCAGATCGTTCCGCCAGCGCATCCCCGCGGGGAGCCGGATCAGGACGCCTCGCGGGCGGCGGCGTGCAGCGCCAGGCAGCTGGCCAGCACCGCCGGGAAATCGCCGAGGCGCACCATGTTGGGGCCGTCCGAGGGCGACTTCTCAGGCTCGGGATGGACCTCGAAGAACAGCCCGTCGACCAGTCCGGTGGCCACGGCCGCCCGGGCCAGCAGGGGCACCCGGCTGCGATCCCCGCCGGTGCGGCCGTCGGCGCCGCCCGGCTGCTGCACCGAGTGCGTCGCGTCGAAGACCAGCGGGGCGCCGCCTTGGGCCAGGTCCGCGAAGCCGGCCATGTCGACCACCAGGCGGCCGTAGCCGAAGCTGGAGCCGCGCTCCGTGGCCAGCACGTTGGTGTTGCCGGTCGAGCGCAACTTGTCGAGCACGTGGCGCATGTCCCAGGGGGCCAGGAACTGGCCCTTCTTGACGTTGACCGCCCGGCCGGTCTCGCCGGCGGCCAGCAGCAGGTCCGTCTGCCGGCACAAGAAGGCCGGGATCTGCAGCACGTCGACCGCTTCCGCCGCGGGGCGGCACTGCTCGATGCCGTGCACGTCGGTCAACACCGGCACGTCGAATTCCCGCCCGACCTGCGCCAGCCACTCGAGCCCGTGCTCGGGGCCGGGGCCGCGCACCGAGGACAGGGAGGTGCGATTGGCCTTGTCGTAGCTGGCCTTGAAAATCAGCGGCACGTCGAGGCGGCGGCAGAGCCCGGCCAGCTCGCCGGCGATCCGGCGCGTCAACTCGCGGGTCTCGAGCACGCACGGGCCGGCGATCAGGAACAGCCGCCCGCCGCCGAAGGCGCGGCCGCGGATTTCGATCGTGGGGCGCACGGAGGCCGCTTGCATGCGCTCAAGATACCGCCCTCCGGGCCGCGCCCGGCGGCCGGTTCGCGGGCTTTCGGCCGCGGCTCGGTCGGTCGCTGCGCCGTTCGCCGCAGGAGGGCGTGTGGCGGGGCTGCGAGCGCCGTCCAGGAGGGCTGCGGACCCGTTCGCCCCGGCCGGCGGCGGCCCGGTGCGGCGGGGTCGCGGAGCCCTAGAGGCCCGGCCGAGCCCCGTTCATTCCGGCGCTGGCACCAGGATGCGGAAGCGGTCGCCGGTGACCCGGTAGTCGAAGGATCCGAGGCCACCGAGGTCGCCATCCACCTGGTAGGGCGTTTCGGGCGGCGCCTCGACGCGGAACTCGCGACCCTGGAAGAACTCCGTGCGGGCTCCGGGCAGCTCGCGCAGGAAAGCGGTGCCCGCCAGCCGCAGCAAGCCATAGAGCTCGGCGTGGCGCAGGGCATAGACCTCGACCCGGCCGTCGTCGCGGCGCCCGGCGCTCGAAAGGTGGAAAAAGGCCCCGTACTCGCGCACGTTGCTGATCAGCACGAAACCGAACTCTCCGGGCACCTCGGCCCCATCGACGTGCAAACGCAGGGCCGGCGGGCGGTAGCGCCGCAGCGTCGACGCCAGGGCGGTCACGTAGTCCCATTTGCTGATCGGTCCCCGGCGGCGGCGCTCGACCTCCGCCACGGCCAGTCCGTCGATGCCGCTGCCCACGCACAGGAACGAGAGTCGCCCGCCGACCTCAGCCGCGTCGAGCCAGGTGGTGTGACCGCCCAGGATCGTCTCGATGGCGCCGTCCACGTCGCGGGGCAGGCCCAATTCGCTGGCCAGGACGTTGGCGGTGCCGAGCGGCAGCTGGGCCACCGGCACGCTGCGGTCGACCAGGCCGGCGAGCACCTCGGAGAGGGTCCCGTCGCCGCCCACCGAAACCACCAGGTCGAGGCTGGCCCCGAGGGAGCGCAGCCGGCGCCAGCCATCGCGGCGCCCGCTGGTCAGGTGCAGCTCGGCGGGCACGCCAGCGGCGCGCAGGCCCGCGCAGAGCTCCTCAGCGGCGCGCGCCCCGCGCCCGCGCCCCGCGATCGGGTTGGCCACGATCAGGGCCCGGCGGTAGGGGCCGGCCGCGAGCAGCGGCTCCGACAGCGGGCTGGAAACGTCGGCGGCGTGGGCCGGGTAGGCTCTGGACTCCTGCATGAACGCGCTCGAACGAGGGAGAGAGTCTATCGGCGCGAAGTGCGCGGAACCGAGCCCTGCGGGCCAGGCCTTCCCGCGGCGTGATGTCGCTGGACGGCTGCTGGTGCTGGGGGGCAGCGGCTTCCTGGGCATCCCGCTGGTCGAGGCGGCCCTCGAAACGGGCGGGTTCGCCAAGGTCATTCTCGGCGCGCGGGATCCCCAGGGAGCCCGCCTGTGGCCGGCGGCCCTGCGCGATCCACGGCTCGAGCGGGTGGCCATCGATCTGTCCGCGGGCCCCGCGGCCCTCTGCTCCGAGCTGGACCGCTTGGCGCCCGACGCCCTGGTCTGCCTGGCGGCCATGGCCGATGGCGGCGCCTGCGAGCGCGACCCCGACCGGGCGCAGCGCCTCAACGCCGAAGCGCCCGGCGAGCTCGCGGCCTGGTGCCGTCGGCGCGGCGTGCGCCTGCTGCACACCTCGACCGATCTGGTCCACGGGGCCGTCCCACCGCCGCCCGGGGGCTTTCCAGACGACGCTCCCGCGGCGCCGCTCTCGACCTATGGCCGATCCAAGGCAGCCGGCGAGGAGCGCATCCTGGCGGCCCTTCCCGAGGCCCTGGTGGTGCGCCTGCCGCTGCTTTTCGGCGCCGCTCGCGGGCGGGCGAGGGGCGCCAGCGCGGCCCTGTTCGCGGAGCTCCGCGCCGGTCGGCCGGTGACCCTGTTCGAGGATGAGCAGCGCCAGCCCCTGGAGGTGGGCCTGGCCGCGCAGGCCCTGCTGACCCTGCTGTCCCTTCCCCTGGGGGGCCGGCTCAATCTGCCGGGCCCCGAGTCCCTCTCGAGGGCCGACTTCGGCCGGCGCCTGCTGGCCGTCTCCCGGGCCCGCGGTCGGCCCCTGCCGAGCCCGCGCTTCGGCCGCCGCGCCGACCTCCGCCTCGAGTCCTCGCGGCCGGCGGACACCCGCTTGGACGGCCGCGCGGCCCTGGCCTTGCTGGGGCCCTTTCCGCCCCTCGATGTGTCGCTTGCCAAGGCCGTCGCCTGCGCTTGACTTCCCTGCGCGGATGCCGTTCAAAGGCCCGCTCGATCATTTTTTCCGCGCCCAGCCGCCCTCCGATGGAACTCTCCCCCCGCTACGACCCGGCCGAACACGAGGGCCAGATCTACCAGGCCTGGCTCGAAGCACAAGCCTTCGAGCCCGCCGCGCGCCCCGCACCCGGCCAGAAGCCCTTCGTGATCATGATCCCGCCGCCCAACGTGACGGGGGTGCTGCACATGGGGCACGCGCTCAACGGCACGATCCAGGACATCGTGATCCGCTTCCGGCGCATGCAGGGCTACGACGCCCTGTGGGTGCCGGGCACCGACCACGCCGGCATCGCCACCCAAGCGGTGGTCGAGAAGAAGCTCTACGCGGAAGAAAAACAGACCCGCCACGACCTGGGCCGCGAGAAGTTCCTCGAGCGCATCTGGGAGTGGAAGCAGCACCACGGCGACATCATCCTCGAGCAGTACCGGCGCCTGGGTGCCTCCTGCGCCTGGTCGCGCACGGCCTTCACCATGGATCCGGCCCTCTCGCGGGCCGTGCGCGAGAGCTTTCTGCGGCTGTGGGAGCAGGGTCTGATCTACCGCGGCGCGCGCCTGGTCCAGTGGGACTGCGTGCTGGAGACGGCGATCAGCGACGACGAGATCGAGTACGCCACGCAGAAGGGCAAGCTGTGGCACATCCGCTATCCGCTGGCCGACGATCCGAGCCGCTTCGTGGTCGTCGCCACGACGCGCCCCGAGACCATGCTGGGGGACACGGGCGTGGCCGTGCACCCCGACGATGGGCGCTATCGCGATCTGGTCGGCCAGCGGCTGCGCTTGCCGTTCCTCGGGCGTCTGATCCCGATCGTGGCCGACGATACGGTCGATCCGAACTATGGCTCCGGCGCGGTCAAGGTCACCCCGGGCCACGACCCGGCCGACTACGAGCGCGGGGCGCGCCACAAGCTGCCGATCGTCAGCATCCTCGAGAAGAATGGCGTGCTGAATCGCGAGGCGGGCCCCTTCACGGGCTTGAAGCGCGAGAAGGCCCGCGAGGAGGTCGTGCGCCAGCTCGAGGAGCTGGGCCTGCTCGAGAAGGTCGAGGACATCGTCCACAACGTGGCGCTCTCCGACCGCTCGAAGTCGGTGATCGAGCCGCTGGTCAGCGAGCAGTGGTTCGTCAAGATGAAGGAATTGGCCGGCCCGGCGATCCGGGCGGCCGAGGACGGCACCCTGCAATTCCGGCCCGAACGCTGGAAGAAGGTCTATCTCGACTGGCTCTACAACGTCCAGGACTGGTGCATCAGCCGCCAGCTCTGGTGGGGGCACCAGATCCCGATCTGGTACGACGCGGACGGCGTTCCGGCCGGTTCACGCCAGGACCTCGAGATCGGCGCGCCCCACCCCGTCACCGGCAAGCCGATCGTGCGCCAGGACCCGGACGTGCTCGACACCTGGGCCTCCTCGTGGCTCTGGCCCTTCGCCACGCTAGGCTGGCCCGACCAGACCAGCGATCTGTCGCGCTTCTATCCGACCCACTTCCTGTCGACCGCGCGCGAGATCATCTACCTGTGGGTGGCGCGCATGATCATGGCCGGCTACGCCTTCATGGACCAGCTGCCCATGGATCGCCGCTGCGCCTTCGCGGTCTGCAACGTGCACGCCACCGTGCTCGATGCCAAGGGCAAGCGCATGAGCAAGAGCGCCGGCAACGGCATCGACCCTCTGGACATCATCCAGAAGTACGGCGCCGATGCCATGCGCTACTCGCTGATGATGCTGACCCGCGAGGGCCAGGACGTGCGCCTGGCCGAGAACCGCTTCGAAGAGGGCCGGCGCTTCACGAACAAGATCTGGAACGCGGCCCGTTTCGTGCTCATGAACCTGCCGGGCGGCCGGCCTCCGGAGGTGCCCCAGGCGGAGCTCGAACTGGAAGACCGCTGGATCCGCTCGCGGCTCTCGGCCGCCATCCGCGAGGTCTCCCTGGCCCTCGACCAGTACCGCTTCAACGATGCGGCCACGGGGCTCTATCGCTTCGTCTGGAACGACTTCTGCGATTGGTACCTCGAGCTGGCCAAGGCGCGCTTCGGAGAAGGCGGCCAGAGCGGGCGCGCGGTGCGCGCCACGCTCGTGCGGGTGCTGAGCGACATGCTGAAGCTCCTGCATCCGTTCACGCCCTTCCAGAGCGAGGTGCTGTGGGGCGCCCTGCACCAAACCCTGGGCGAGCCGCCTGCGAGCCAACTGGTGCGTGCTGCCTGGCCCGACGGCGTTGGGCTGGTCATCGACCCGGCCGCGGAAGCCGACCTGGCCCTGGTCCAGGAGGTCGTGCGTGCGGTGCGCAACGTGCGCGCCCTGACGATGGTGGCCGAACGCAAGCCCTTGCGGGCCTTGCTCTCGGTCGCCGGCGAGCGCGAGCGCTCGGCCCTCGAAGCTTCGCGCTCGCGGCTCCTGGCCCTGGGAGTGCTCGAAGGGCTCGAGATCGGGGCGGCCCTGCGGCGCCCGCCCAACGCCGCCGCGGCGGTGGCCGGATCGGTCGAGGTCTTCATCCCGCTGCCCGCAGACGTGGACACCGCCAAGCTGAAGGACACCCTGGAAAAGCGCGCCCAGAAGCTGGTCCAGACCATCGACGCCGGCCAGAAGAAGCTCGAGAACCCCGGCTATCTGCAAAACGCCGACCCCGAGACCATCGAGGCCGACCGCGCTCGCCTGCTCGAGATGCGCCAAGAGCTGGAGCTGTTCCACAAGAACCTGGCCGGCTTCTGAACGCGCACCGATCTGGCGCAACCACCGCGCCCGGAGCCCGCTTCCGACCGATCTAACGCGGCTAGAGCTAGCGACCGAAGTCCGGCGATGGCCCCGCGGAAACGTCGGGGCACTACAGGCGCTGCGCTGTGGTCCTCAGGCCTTTGAGCACCGCCTCGGCGATCGGCTCAGGAAAGCCCTCGGGCAGACCGTTCCTAACCCGATCGATGGCCGGCGGCACGGCTTCCCGCATGGACGCCAGCAGGTCGTCGACCATCGCGGCGGGAATGCCGGCGGCGTGGGCGGTCTTGATGTAGTGGCTTCGGTCGATTTTGGCCCAGCGGTAGTGGCGGGTGGTGCCGTGCCAGGCCATGGCGAGCTTGACGTGGTTGCGGTGCACCTGTCGGCGAGCCAGGAGCGGCCAGAGCGACAGGATGTCGTAGAGGGGCGTGCTCTCGAAGCTGCCGCCCGGGTGCAGGTGGATCGAGAAGTTCTTTCCATGGCCATCGGTGGCAGCCAGCCAATGGAACAGGATCTGGGCGCGCAGGAAGTCCTGCCGGTCGCGCTCGGGTTCCCGCGAACGCGACAGCAGTTCGAGGCAGGCGAGCATCCCCGGTCCTCCGTCGGATTCGTACTTGTGGATCGCCCCGACCCCGTGCGCTTGACACAGGTCCTCTTGGTGCCAGCGCACGATCCAACGGCCGTCGGGGGACATGCGCCGATCGAAGCGTTGGACGATCAGCGCCTCCTGATCCTCGAAGCGTGCCATGCGGGCCTCGGGGATCCGTAGGCCCAGTTCTCCCGCGATCCGCAGACACAGCCATTCATTGGCGACGCTTTCCGAAAGGTCGAACTCGTTCGGCAGCCGCCCGATCGGCAGCTTCAGCAGGTGAGTGGAGGGCGTGGCCCCGCGCGGAATCTGCCATTGGCCCCCATGGAGGAGCAGGGCCGTCTTGTCCTGAGCGCCTGCGAGCGAGATGCGGAATTCTGTTCCTGGGGCTTGAACCCCCGGCGGCAGGGTGCGGACCGAGCGCAGGTGCGCCGCCAGCTCAGCCTCGTTCAAGGGAGTGCCTTCGATCCTGCGCACCTCCCCGTCCGTTCCGGATTCCAGCAGCTGGAGTGCGCCGATGCAGTCTCTGCCCGCGGCGCTGAGCAGATCGTAGGTGCCGGCGCTCGCCGCCCCGGTCGCCCGTGCCAGGCGCTGACGCGACTCCCGGCGATCGGGCAGCAAGTTCGCGAACCAAGTCTCGAGCTCATCACCCGAGTAGGGCGCTTGGGCGACGGGGAATCGCACCGACAGGGGCACCGCTCCCGCTTGCTCCCGCCAACTGGGCGCATAGGTGAAAACGAGGGCTCCGCCGGACTGTCGCTCCAGTCGGCCCACCGGCTCGCCGTTCATTCGGACTTCGAGGGGGGGCAGCTTACGGCGCCTGGCCATCAGCGGTGCTCCCATGGGGCCCGCGGCAGTTCTGCCGATTTCTGGCAGAGTCCGAGCTCCAGGCCTAGGGCGTTCAGGAGCGCCAGCAGCTGATCCAGCGATCCCAGGCCGATTCCGCGCTCCACCCTCGAGACCGAGGGTTGCCGGAGCCCGGCCTTGGCCCCCAACTGCGCCTGGGTCAGGCCCAGTGCGATGCGCCGGTCGCGGAGTCGTCGACCCAGGTCCAAACCGGAGCGCAGCGGCGGGCAGGGTTCCGGGTGCTTCATTCACCTAGCGTATACTAGGCCTGTATTCTCCTAGTGAATAGACGGCTATTATGCGCCAAGTGAATGGCGGGTGGCCGTGTTTTCTCCGATCCAGCTCCCGGGTCAGCGGATCCGGGACCCAGCCGCAGCCGGCTGGCCGCCAGGAAGAGGACGGACGGAGAGGGAGCCCGAAGCAAGATTTCGGACCCGGCCGCCAGGGGGAGTGCGCTTCCGTGCCCCCGGCTCCCAAGAGCTGCCCCGGGAGCCTGGAGAGTTTGGTCCGCGGCCTGCGGGTCCCCGGGGACCGACGTAGCCCCTGGAATCCTGAGCGCGCACTTCGGAGGCCGGCGGGAGGCCCCTGAAAACGGCCGGGTTCTGCTCGGGCCGGGCAGCGCGGCCCCGAGCTCCGCAGGACGCGGCGAGCCGCCCGGACCCGGGGGGGCCGAGCTCACCGGGCCCTCGACGTCATTCGCGCCAGCCGTCGAAGGTGCCGCGTTGCACCTCGAGGGCCAGGGGGATCACCAGCTGCTCGCTCTTCGAGGGGGTCAGCAGCTTGATCTCGAAGCGGGCCGTGTCGTGTTCGGGGCCCTTGTCCTCCTCCTTGACCGCGAACTTCGGCGGCTCGTAGGGGATCAGGGTCAGGCGGGTGGGCTCGGGCTTCTTGGTGCGCACGGCCTCCACCTGCTCCACGCCCAGGGCCAGCACCGGCTGCCCATCGAGATCGAAGAAGAACAGCTGCTGCTTGGAGAGGTCGCCCACCTTGCGCAGGCCCGCGATGGCCTCATCGGCCGCATTGGGCTTCTTTTCGCCCGGGGCTTGCGGCGCGGGCTCCTGCTCCTGGGCCTGGCGCACGGCTTCGCCCGGGGCCGGTTCCTCATCCGGCTTCTTGGCCGCCGCGGGTTCGCCGGCGGCCCGGTAGGCGACCAGATAGGTGCCCGGCTCGAGAGCCGGCTTGGCCAGCGGGACGCTGATGGTCAGGATGCCCAGCGGCACAGGCCCCTTCTCCAAGCTGGCCTGGCCCAGGGCTTCCAGGCTGCGGGCTTCGATGCCCGCCGCCGGCAAGAAGGCAAAGCTCTCGAAGCCCGTGATGACCGCATAGCTCGAGCTGACCTCGGGCCCCGTGCCACCCTGGGTCCGCACCGCTCCCAGGCTGACCTTGCCCGGCGAGTGCTTCCACCGGTAGCGACCCGCGGCGCTGGCCGGGTCCAGGTCGACGGCCCCGCGCACGCCGGGCGGCAGGCTGTCGATCAGGTTCTGGAGGGAAGTCGCCAACGGATTCATGTCGGCGGCGCAGCGGAACCCGGTGGCCGCGGCGATCTTGAAGCGGTCGGTGCCGCGCCGGGTGGTCAAGCGGGCCGTCAGCTGGCCGGCCACATAGGCGCCGCCGACGACCACCCGCTGGTCGGCGTCGAAGGGCGCGGCCAGCGCCACCTTGTCGCCGCGCGGGCCCACCTCGATGGTCTCGGTCTTCCAGCGCTCGATCAGCGGCTTGAAGGGGCTTGCGGTCCATTCCCACACGTTGCCCGACAGGTCGTGCACGCCGAAGGGGCTGACGGCGCCGGGACTGGCCCCGGCGGGCATCACGCGGGTCGTCTTGCCGCGGTGACGCTCCGACGTGTTGGCCAGGCCATCGATCCATTCGTTGCCCCAGGGGAAGCGCTGGCCCTGCTTGTCGGCCCCGCGCCCGCCCGCGGCCTGGAACTCGAATTCGGTCATCAGCCGCAGGCCGGCCCAGCGGGCATAGGCATCGGCGTCCTGGAAGTCGACGTTGACCACCGGGAAGGCCTCCTGGCCTTCCGGCAGGGCCCAGGTGCTGGTGCTGTGGTTCTTCTGCCACCAGGCGATGCGGTCGAAGGGCGTGGCCGGGGGAACGGGCTTGCCCTCGCGCTTGGCGGCCTCGCGGGCCTCGAAATCGGCCTTGACGAAGGCCGCCTGGGCCTCGTCGATGGCCTTCGTGCCCCAATCGATCGGCGGCCGGTGCCCGGTGGAGCGCACGAACTCCAAGTACTGCTCGCTGGTGACCTCGGTGCTCTGCAGGAAGAAGCCGGGGACCTCGAGGGTCGGGCGGCGCTTGGTCTCGCCGGCGTACTCGGGGGCCAGGTTGGGAGCCATCTCGGCGGCCGTGGCCGCGTTCTCCTCGAGCAGCTTCTCAAGCTCCTCCAGGGGCGCCCCCAGGACGATCTGCTGGGGCGGGATGAAAACCGTGCCCGGGGGCCCGAGGGGCGCCGGAGCCGTCTGCAGGATGCCGCCCTTCTTTTCCCCCTGGCCGGCGCCGGTCTTCTTGGCCGACGGGCCGGCCGCCTGCTGGGAGACCGCGGGCCCCGGGGCGGCGGTCGGTTCGGAAAGCGGCGCGCCGGCGGAGCCCCGAGCGTGGATCCACGCGGGGGTCAAGGCCACGACCAGGGAGGCCAGGCAGGGCATTCCGCTGAGCAGGAGGGGCTTCGGGTTCATCGACGGGGATCCGGGAGGCTGTGCCGGGAGGCCGGGGTGTAACCGCCGACCGGCGGGGGGTAACAGCCGGCCCGGACTGACCAGCGGTCCGGGCTCGCTCTGGGACTCTCTGGCGGGCATCCTAGCGGGTCGCGTGGCCGAGCGCCGGGAGCTCCCGGGCGGCGCCCGCCGCCGATGGCCAAATCGCCCCGCCCCTTCCGCCAGATCGTGGTCCCGCCGGCCTGGGCCGGCCAACGCCTCGACAAGGCCCTCTGCGACCTGCTGCCCGAGCTGTCCCGGACGCGCATCCAGGCCGGCATCCAGGCCGGCATGGCGCGCCTCGACGGCCAGCCCGCCGAGCGTCCCGCCCAGCCCCTCGAGGCGGGGCAGGTGCTCGAGTGGAACCCGGCCTGGGCCCCGCTTCCCGAACCGGGCCCCGCGGGCCCCGAGCCGCGCGTGCTTTTCGAGGATCGCTGGTTGGTCGCGATCGACAAGCCGGCCGGGATGCTGACCCACCCCGCGGGTTCGAAACGCGGGGGCAGCGCCGCGGAATGGGCCCAGGCGCGCTACGGCCGATTGCCGGAGCTGCAGGGCGAGGACCGCCCCGGCATCGTGCATCGCCTCGACGCCCAGACCTCCGGGGTGCTGGTGATCGCGCTCGACGAGGGCGCCGGGCGCGGGCTGCTGGAGCAATTCCAGGAGCGGCGCGTGGCCAAGCGCTATCAGGCGCTGGTCATCGGCGTACCGCGTTTCCTGACCGATTGGATCACCGCGCCGATCCAGCGCTCGACGCGCTCGCCCGATCGCATGTCGATCGCACCGGAGGGGCAAGGGCGGCCCGCGGAGACTTTCTACGAACGCCGCGAGGTCTTCGCCGAGTCCGCCTGCCTGGGCCTCGAGCCCAAAACCGGCCGCACCCACCAGCTGCGCGTGCACCTCGAATCCATCGGCCATCCGATCCTCGGCGATCCGCTCTATCGCGGCCACGTGCCCGAGCTGCTGCGCCGCCGCCTGCCGAGCGCTCCCCGGGTCATGCTGCACGCCGAGCGCCTGGCCCTGCAGCACCCCGCGGACGGCCGCGAGCTGGTCTTCGAAGCCGAACCGCCGCCCGACTACCTGGCCGTGCTCTCCGACCTGCGCGCCGGCCCGCGCAGCTGACAGGCGGGCTTGACGCTTTCCCCAGCGGCCTCTGCTTCGAGTCGGGCCGCTCCCAGGCCGGATGACCGAAATCCGCAAGGCGCTATGTGGCGCGCAATCTGGAACCTGTGCACGAAGGCGGCACCCCGGATCGGGGGGGGGGAATTTCCCGGATCCAGGCTTGGAGCCCCGGTCTCGAGCTGGCGATTGACAGGGGGGGGCTGGGCCTAGGGTGCACAGGTGGTAGAGATTCACTTCCCCAGGGCCTCGCCTGGCCAGACCTCCCTCGAAGCACCCT
Source organism: Planctomycetota bacterium (assembly GCA_044375105.1). Classification (GTDB taxonomy): domain Bacteria; phylum Planctomycetota; class UBA1135; order UBA1135; genus JBIKLM01. The sequence continues at coordinate 1,780 of JBILNK010000087.1, read as the reverse complement.
TGCCAACATGCTTCGCACCCTTTCGTTGATCGCTGCCGCTGCTCTGTTGGTCCTGCTTGCCGCATCCAACGCAAGCGCGCAGATCGTGATTCCCATCCCCTGCCCGGGCTGCGTCGCGAATCCTGGTCCAGCCGATACCGACGCGAATCTCCTGCTCACCAAGACGCTCAAAATCGAGGTCACTGCTTCGAGCGGAATTTGCCTGAAGCTGCACCTGGCCGAACAACCCATCGGAGCCTGTGTCCTGGGTCTCAATTGCGAGGCCGAGGTGACCGTGACCTGGAATCTCGGGACAGGCGAGGCGCCCCTGACCCTGATCGCCACCCTGCCCAACGGGACCACCCACTCGACCCCGATCCAGGCCAGTTTCGCTGAACTGTTGTGGGGCTTCGGCTCCCGGGCGATTCCCTATGGCGGCAGCGGCGGGATTCGATTGTTGGCCTGCGGAAGCGGAAATACCCAGTTCTCGGCGGCAGCAGCCGGGCTTTCGGTCCAGAGCCATGTCAGCTGCTCGGGTTGCGCGGACTGATGTCGAACCAGGAAAATGACTCTGCTGCGCATGCGAGACTCGGCTGGGGCAGCTTCGCGCTCGCTGGCGCTTGCCTCGCTGCGCTGCTGTGGCTGTTCTTTGGGGCGCGAGCCCCTGTCCAACCGGATACGGGCGGAGCGCTGCCTGTTGCGGCTTCGGTCGACGGCGATCCCCCGAGCCCGCAGGTCCAAACCGGGCCTCGCGCTGCAGAAGCGCCCGAAGCTGCTGAGCTCCCCACGGATCCATCCGCCGGCCCCAGGAATGCCCGAGAGTTCCTCGCCGATTACCCGGGTGGCGAGGCCATCATGGCGGCCCTGGTAGCCAAGGGGCACGACCTGGACATCGCACCGCCGCTGGAGCCCCTCGACAAGGTCTGGAATAGCATTCTGGACCAGTTCGTGCTCTCCCCGGAAGATATCGAAAAGCGCAGCGTCGTGAGCTTGGGCTGGGATCCCACCTGGAGCAACGAGCAGATCGCCCAGGAATTCAGTCTACCGCTCGGTACCCAGAAGCTGGAGCCGGGAGAACTGCAAGCCTTGTGCGCGCAGCACAACGAGCGCATTCTGCAGCAGGCACGCGAAACCCACGAGGCCTACAGCGCGGCGCTCCAGGCGGCGCTCAACCAGGGGGACTTCCTGGCGGCTCCCTACATGAGCCAGGGCGAAGAGCTTTGGAAGCAGAAGTTCGAGCGCGATCCCGGGGACCCCGTGATCGCCTCCATCGGCCTGGTGCACAAGGGCTGGTCGGTCACCTTCGGCCTCAGGACCAGCACCTACCCGCCCTATACTGCCGCTCGCAATCGACTGACCCAGCTCAAGCACGATCGGCTCTTCGCCTTGCAGGGTCTTTTTCAGCCTCGCTGAGGCCCGGCCGGTCCGACGCTTGCTGGGCGACGGTCCATTCCAGCGGTTCGGACCGCCGGGGCTCTGAGAGCGGGCGATCGCTGGGCGGCCGCGAGCGCGGCCCCGGTCTGGCCCTCGGATCGACCGGGTTTTCTTGGCCGCATGCTCGGACCAGCCGGTAGAGAGCCGCTGGATTGGCCTGGACCTTGCGGCCGCATTCCTGAAGTCTTCGCTCCGCCTGGGTATGCGGCCCAGCCCAGGAACTGCGCGGCGCCCGGAATTCCGGGCTTCGAGGGCTCAGCACCGTCCAAGCCCGGGGACCCGGGGGGACAGCGCGGCCCAGCGGGGTTCCCTGGGGCAGGCGAGGCGAGGTATCCGAGCCGCCTGTCCGCGTCCCTTCGGGCCGCCA
>JBILNK010000008.1:0-53761 GCA_044375105.1 Planctomycetota bacterium | reverse complement strand
GCTGCGCTTCGAGGAGGTCCTGCCGCGCGGGGGCACCGCCGCGGCGCTGATCGCCAGCTCGCGGGCGGCGGCCTTCGGCGACGTGGACGGCGATGGGGCCGTGGACGTGCTGGTGGTCAATCGCGACGGGCCCGCGCACCTCCTGATCAACCGCGCGCCGGCCCGCGGCAATTGGATCGGCCTCGCCTGCGCGAGCCCGGAGGGCGCGGACGTGATCGGGGCCCGGCTCGAGGGCACCATCCGCGGCAAACCCTTCCAGCGCTACGTGCGCGCCGCCTCCTCGTATCAGGCGAGCAACGAAACGCGCATCCATCTGGGCCTGGGCGCGGCCGACTCCGTCGAGAACCTGCGCGTGACCTGGCCCGGCGGGCAGGTGCAGGACTTCGGCGCGCGTTCGGCCGGCGCCAACCATCGCCTGGTGCGCGCGGTCGCTCGCTGATCGGCCGACCCCAGGGCTCGAGCACAGCCCGGGCCGCACGGCCAGCCCCTCGGTCCGACTTCGGGCCGCCTCCCGGCGGCCAACGGGGCCAGGATCGTCGCGAGCTCACCGCCTTCGGCCTCTGAGCCCCTTGGGATCCCGCCCGAGGTGGGTCGCCCTGCGAGGCGCCGCGGCGGGCCCCTTTCGAGCGGTCGACGCGCGCTTCCGGCCGGTCGCCCGAACCTCCGGGGCGAACTGCGGGCGCCGGCGGACGCGGCGCGCGGCGCTAGAATCGGCGCAGGTCCGACGGCTGGCGCTGGTCCGCGCTCCCGCCGATCCTTCCATCGGAGCTCGCACTCTTCCATGAAACCCGCTGCTTACCTCTTGCTGCCGATCGGAATTCTGATCGGTTGGATCTTCGGCATGCTGTTCCAGAGTTCCGCTCCGACCGAGGTGGGATCGGCGGCTGCGGAGCGGGACCTCTCGGCGCGGGCCAGCCCCGCTGCCGCTGCGGATCCATCGACCGCCCTGCGGGACGCCCCTTCCGTCGCGGCCCCGGCGGGAGGCGAGCGGGTTACGGAGGTGTCCGCGGCCGCCATCGAGCGCTCGGTGCGCACCGCCCTGGCGAGCGCACCGCGGCTGCGCAGCGCCGCGAGCGCTCGCCAATCTGCCAGCGGCACGCTGCGCGGCCAGGTCGCGCGGGTGGACGGTGCGCCCTTGCCGGGCGTCCAGGTGCGGCTGGCCCCTTTGGCCGCGGACGCCCAGCGTTTGTCCCAGCGGGTGCTCGGCCCGGCGATCCAGTCCGCGGCCGACTCCCTGGCCGATCAGGCCCGGCGCCTGCTCGACGCGGAATCGCGGGCGCTGCAAGGGATCAGCGCGGCGGACGGGAGTTTCAGCTTCGAAGTCGAAGCCGAGCGCGTCTATACGATCGCCCTGCACCTGCCCGGCTGGCGCTTCGACCGCACCGACGGGCAGGGCAGCAGCGTCGTCGCCGGTGCCAGCTTGGTCTACGTGGCCTCGCCGCTCGCGAACCTCGAACTCGATCTGACCGATGCCGCGGGGCAGCCCCTCGAGGCGGCCGTGATCGCCTACCAGAGCGTCAGCCGCGGCAACGAGGTGTGGAACTTCGTCGCCTGGAGCCGGGCCCAGCCGCGGCTCGAGTTCTCCCGGGGCTCGTATCGATTCCTCGCGCTCAGCGCCGAGGCGGAGCCTTGGTGCCCCGAGCGGCATGCGCTCTGGCTGGCCGAGCAGCGCAGCGCGGTCGTGGAGTTGAGCCTGACCCCCAGCGCCGAGGCGCGAACCGAGCGTTGGCAGCTGGCGCCGCGACCGACGCTGTACGGGCGCCTGCTGCTGGCGGGAGAGGAGACGCGCACCGCCGGCGGCTATGGCCTGGCCCTGGTGACCCCAGGGCAGTCGAGCCCCGAACGCTCCGATTACGGCGACGGCTACAAGTACTTCGAGACGCCCCATTTCCTGCTGGCCACGGAGACCCCGGGCACCTACGACCTTCGCCTGCTCTGGAAAGGTACCAAGGACAGCGACCTGCTGGGATCGGTGGAATTGGTGCAGCGCAATCTGCGCCGGGACTTCACCACCGCGGCCCAGGCCGAGAATCCGAAGTTGTTCATCAACGCCACCGGCCCGGATGGCCAGCCGGTCGACGACCTCGGGCGGGTGACCTTCATCTCCGAGATGCCCAGGGGGGGGACGAACTCCAGTCAGGGGCAGGACAGCCTGCTCTTGGTCGCGCCCGGTCGGTTCGAACTGCGTGTTCCCGCCCACCTCCAGGCAAGCTTTTTTCGTCCCTTGATCGCTCCCGAGGAGGGCGGGGCATCGAGCTGTCAGTTCGAGCATCAAGCCTGGGGCCGGCGAACGTTGAAGTTGGTCGCAGGGCAATCGGAATACACCCTGCAGCTTTCCGCGCCGGCGACCTTGACCGTTTCGATCAGCGGGGCCGCTCCGGCGCAGCCCGACCGCTTCTACCGTGTTACGATTGCCGAGCAAGGCGGTCGCTTCGGTTGGATGCGCGGAGACAACGATCTCGAGCCCGCGATCGGGCCGGGTGGAGCGTGGAGCGGGAGCCTGAAGAGCCTCGAGCCCGGGCCCTACGAGGTGTACCTGCAGTACAATCAGGGAACGCCCCAGGAATACAGTCAAGAGACCCTGATGACCCTGCCGGTGCAGATCGTGCCCGGGGGCAACACGGTCCACTTCGATCTCAGCACCCTCAGCGAGTTGCGCGTGCGGGTCTCCGGCGATGTCGAGGGGACGATGCTGCTGGACCCACGGCTCGCCCTCGGCCACTTCGGAGGCAGTCAGAGGCACTCGGAGATCGATGAGTCGGGTGTGGCGGTCTTCCCCCGGGTGCAGCCGGGCGAATACGTGCTCCAACTCAACGGCCAGTTCATGCTGGTGCGCTGCCCCACGGGCGAGGTCCAGTTCACGCCCAATCCGGCCAATTGCTTGCGTGTGCAAGTCTGGGATGAGGACGGCTCCATGTTCAAGGCGGGGCTGCGCTCGGGCGACCGCATCACCGCTGTAGACGGGCAGACCTTCGAGCTCCAAGCTTGGCTCGACGCCATCGCCAAGAAAGCCCCCGAACGGACCCTCTCCCTGAGCGTCCGGCGCGACGGCGCCAGCCTGCAGCTGGCTGTCCCCAACCGCGCCTTCTCCGGCGACGACGGCGGCTACTGCCAACCGTCCTATGAACCCTAGGCGGGGCCGTTGGCCCCGCTCGTGGACCGCCGACCGGCGTCCGCGGTGGCGATCGCCGGCCCGGCGATCCACGCCTTCGCGGGGGATCAAAACGGCGATCTCATCGAACTCGTTCCGCTCGCCAGGGATCGCGTCGCAGGGGCCCTGGCCTGCGTCAGCCCGTGCAGCTTCGCGGGCCACAGGCCCCATCTTTGGGGGACCCCGGCGCTCGATCGTCTCCGGCGCTTCCGCCGGGGGCCGCGGCGCGCGCCTGCGCCCCTTCCCGCAGATTCGGTCCGATCTTGCTCAGCCTTCAACGTGATTCGCCAAATGGACAAGCAGCGCATCGTTCCTTGGGCGGCCTTCCTGGTGGGTTGCCTGTTCGGGGCTGGCGTCTTCGGGTTCGTTCGCCCGGCCGCGGTTCCGACGGGTAGCGATCGGGCAACGCCCGAGGGTGAATCCGCCGCACTGCCGCCGGCGGCCGCCCTCGGCGATCCGGCCGTGGCTCAGGGTCCCGACGCCGCCTCGAGCGTCGTGGCGCCGCCGCTGGAGGCGGCTGCGTTGGAGCGGCGCTCTTTGGAGGCCCTCGGGCATGGTTTCGAGCAGGGCCTGATCCAGGGCACGGTGCGCACCCTGGAGGGCGCCCCCCTGGCGGGAGCACGGATCACGGCCGTCCCCGAGGGGCCCGGTTCCCTGCTCGCCCCCCCCGGACTGTCGCGCAGCGGCGACCCGCGCACCAACTGGTTGCTGCAGCAGGAGCGCCCGAGCGGGCCCGAAGCCCGTTCGGCCCGCTCCGATCCGGCCGGACGCTTCGAACTCCCGGTGCCAGCGGACCGGCTGTTCCAGCTGCGCGCTGAGTTGCCCGGCTGGATCCTACAGCCCGCGGGCACCGGGGGCGGTGCGGCCGGCGCTGGCCGCAGCGTCGACTTCGTGGCCTGGCCTGCGGCGCGCCTGGTGCTCGATCTGGTCGACGAGCAGGGTCAGCCGATCGATTCGGCGCGCTTGGCCCTGTTCAGCCCGCTCGAGTACGGCTGCCCCTGGAGCTACCTCGACTGGGACCGGTCCCGGCCCGCCTTGGATCTGCCGCCGGGAAGCTGGCGGGTGTGCGCCATGACCGGGGCTCGGCCGTGGGTGCGCTCCAACCAGATGCCGCAGCTTTCCGAGCGCATGTCGGGTCCCCGCGAGCTCGAGCTGTCCGCCTTCGGTCCGCCCAAAAACGAGCGCTGGGTGCTCGCTCCGACGATCGCGCTCTACGGCCAGCTCCAGCCACCCGCCGGGGACCGCATCGCCCTGGACGGTTTCCAGGTCCGGCTGGTGCCCACGGAGGGGGGCGGACTGGTCGATCCCTTCGAAACGTGGCAGACGCCCGGCTTCTCGCCGCCGACCCTCGAGGGCCCCCATTTCCAGGCTTTCGCGTCGAAGCCCGGCTCCTATCGGGTCGAGTACAAGCTGCAATTCGACAGCCAGTGGACCGAGCTCGGCGTCGTCGAACTGCCTGCAGCGCCCCTGCGACGCGATTTTCCCTTGAGCGACTCGCTCGCTTGGCCGCGCCTCGAGGTCCTGGCCAGCGATCCCGCCGGGGATCCCGCAGCCAGCCTCGGCAAGGTCGCGCTGCGCATCAAGACCGGCGCGGGCTCCAGCGAAAGCCCGGTGCTCGCCAACCACGTGTTGCCACTGGCCCCAGGGCGCTTCGAGGTGCTGCTGCGCCCGAACCTCAAGGACTGGATCGCGGGCCGTCCGCCGACCGCGGAGGGGGCAGCGCCTGCGAACCCCTTTGCGAGTCCTGCTCCGACGGCCTCCTCGGAAGTGCTCCTGCTGCTGCAGCACCCCACGTACGGTGCGCTCGAGCTGCCCTTGAGCCCCGGTCAGACCCGGGTCCTGGCCCGTTTCGAGATCCCGGCGCGCCTGCTCCTGCGCATCCGGGGCGATTATCGGCCCCCGCAGCCGGCATGGCTCTCGGTCGCCCTGGTCCCCGGACCCTACACGGGGCTTTCCATCACCAAGGGCACCCAGCGCCGGCTCGACCTGGGCAGCCAGGATACCGAGCTCGAATTCGGCGGCCTGTCCCCAGGTCCGATGCTGCTGCAGCTGCGCCTCAATCGGCCCTCGGGCGGCGGATTCGGCACCTCCGAACTCTACAACCAGCCGGTCGACATCGTGGCCGGCGACAATTTCTTGACCTTGGACCTGTCCGGCACGGGCTCCTTGCGCGTGCGCCATCCCACCCAGCGCACGGGCACGCTGGGCCTCTCGGAGCTGGGTGCCGATGGCGTTTACAAGAGCGCGGATTTCGCTCTGTTGCGCGCCGAGGTCGATGGGGAGGGCTGGGCCTCCTTCGGGATCGTGGTGCCGGGCCGCTACCTGCTGCGCGACGACGCGGGCGACCTGATGTCGATCACGTTCCCCTGCGGCGACGTGTGGTTCGAGGGGCGCGCTCCCGATTGCGTCTGCCTGGTGCTCGAAGAGGGCTCCAAGGCGCTGATCCAGGCGGGGCTGGCCTCGGGGGACCTGCTGCTCGAGTTCGACGGCGAGTCGATCGATCGCTCGCGCTTCCAGACCCTGCGCACGATCGCCCAGCGCGAGCCCGAGCGGGTCGTGAACCTGGGCATCCAGCGGGCCGGGACACGCTTCAATCTCCAATTGCCCGCCGGGACGCTGTTCGCCGCCGGCCCCTTCGGACAGACCTGGATTCCCAGTTTGCGGCCCTGACCCACGCGGCCTGGGCTCCCGGCCTGGAGCCGGCGCTAGCGCCGTCCCCGGAGTCGCCGGGAGAGCCACAGCAAAGGCAGGCCTTCGATGGCGGTCCAGTCGGCGCATTCGATGCTCTGAAACAGGGCGATGCCGCCCGCTTCGAGCTTGTAGGCCCCGGCGCAGTCGAGGGGCCGGTCGCGCAGGACATAGGCCTCGAGCTCGGCTCTCGTCCAGGGCGCCATGGTCAAGCGGGCGGACTCGACGTGAACCGCGCTGCCCTGGGGGCCGATCAGGGCCGCCGCGCTGTGCAGCTGATGGCTCTGGCCGGCCAGCCGTTCGAGCTGCTCGACGGCGCGCGCGGCGCTGCCCGGCTTGCCCAGCAGCTCCGTTCCCAAGGCCACCACCTGGTCGCCGCCGATCACCCAAGCGCCGGGCTCCAGGCGGGCCACGGCTTCGGCCTTGGCCAGCGCCAGGGCGCGCGCCAGGTCTGCGGGGGCCAGGCCGCGCGCCTTGAAGGCCGCCTCGTCGACCCCGGGTGGCCGGCAGTCGAAGGCCAGACCCAGCCGCTCGAGCTGCGCGCGCCGGTAGGGAGAGGTGCTGGCCAGGATCAGCGGCGGAAGCGCGGGCATGGATCCACGCTAGCGGGCCGGCCCGCGCGGGATCCAGCGCTAGGCTGGAACCCCCGCGATCCGCACCCCGCTCCGTCCATGTCCCACTCCGAAGCCTCCGCCGCGATCCGCCGTTCCGACTATCGGACGCCCAGCCACCGCTTCGAGCAGGTCGAGCTCGATTTCGAGCTCTACGAGGACGGCGCCCTGGTGTCCGCCCGGATCGAGGTCCGGGCCAACGCGGGTGCCCGCGAGCTCGAGCTGCACGGCGAGGAGCTCGAGACCCTCGAGGTCTCGATCGACGGGCGGCCCGCCGGCGCGCGCGCCGAGATCCGCGCCGATCGGCTGGTGCTGCGCGACCTGCCGGAGGCCTTCCGGCTGGAGACGCGCGTGCGCATCCACCCCGAGCGCAACACCCAGCTCTCGGGGCTCTACCGGTCGGGCGGTATCTTTTGCACGCAGTGCGAGGCCGAGGGCTTCCGGCGCATCACCTGGTTCCTGGATCGGCCCGACGTGATGACCCGCTATCGCGTGCGCCTGGCGGCCGAGCGGGCGCGCTACCCGGTGCTGCTCTCGAACGGCAATTGCATCGAGCGCGGCGAGCTGCCCGGCGGGCGCCACTTCGTGCGCTTCGAGGACCCTTTCAAGAAGCCCAGCTATCTGTTCGCGCTGGTGGCCGGCGATCTGCACGTGCATTCCGATCGTTTCGTGACGCGCAGCGGCCGCCAGGTGGCCCTCGAGATCTATGTGGCGCACCAGGACGCGGGCAAGACCGAGCACGCCATGCGCTCGCTCCAGCAGGCCATGGCCTGGGACGAGCGCGAGTTCGGCCTCGAATACGATCTCGACCTGTACATGATCGTGGCCGTGGCCGATTTCAACATGGGGGCCATGGAGAACAAGGGACTCAACATCTTCAACACCTCGGCGGTGCTGGCGCGGCCCGACACGGCCACCGACGACGAATACGAGCGCATCCAGGGCGTGATCGCCCACGAGTACTTCCACAATTGGACCGGCAACCGCGTGACCTGCCGCGACTGGTTCCAGCTGACCCTCAAGGAGGGCTTGACGGTCTATCGGGACCAGCGCTTCAGCGCCGACCACGGCTCGGCGTTGGTCAAGCGCATCGACGACGTGCGCACCCTGCGCACGCGCCAGTTTCCCGAGGACGCCGGGCCCATGAGCCATCCGATCCGGCCCGAGTCCTACATCGCGATCGACAACTTCTACACGCCCACGGTCTACGAGAAGGGTGCCGAGGTGGTGCGCCTGTACGAGACCCTGCTCGGGCGCGATGGTTTCCGCCGCGGCATGGACCTCTATTTCGGGCGCCACGACGGACAGGCGGTCACCTGCGACGATTTCCGGGCCGCCATGGCCGATGCCAATGGCCGCAATCTGGATCAGTTCGAGCGCTGGTACTCGACCCGCGGCACGCCGCGGCTCGTGGCGCGCCTCGAGCACGACGCGGCGCGGCGCACGGCGACCCTGGTGCTGCGCCAGGAGGCGCCCCGGAACCTGCCTACCGAGCAGTTCGAACCGCTGCACATGCCGGTGCGCATGGCGCTGTTCGAGCGCTCCGGTCGGCAGCTGCCGCTCCGGCTGGCGGGCGCGAGCGACGCGCCCCTCGAGCGCGTGCTCGAGCTGACCGAGCGCGAACAGCGCTTCGAGTTCCAGGGCCTGGCCGAGCGCCCGATCGCCTCCCTGCTGCGCGGCTATTCCGCGCCCGTGGCGCTCGAGTTCGAGCGCGGGTCGGATGAACTCGCTTTCTTGTTCGCGCACGACACCGATCCGTTCAACCGCTGGGAGGCCGGGCAGGTCTGGACCGGTCAGGAGCTCCTGCGGCTGGCGGCGGAGCATCGAGCGGGCCGTCCCCTCGAGATCCCGGGGCAACTGGCGGCGGCCTTCGAGCGCGTGCTGGACGACCCGGGTCTGGACGGCTCGGCGCGCGCCCAGGCCCTGACCCTGCCGGCCAGCCTGTTCCTGGCCCAGCAGATGCCGGTGATCGATCCGGACGCGCTGCATGCCGCCCGCGAGGCCCTGCGGCGCTTTTTGGCGCGCTCCCTGCGCGAGCGCTGGCTGGCGCTCTACGAGGCCAACCGGCCGCGCGGCCCCTACGCCGCCGACCAAACGGCCATCGGCGCGCGCCGCTCGAAGCACGTGGCCCTGGCCTACCTGTGCGCCCTGGAAGATCGCACCGGCGCCGAGCTCGCCTGGCGCCAGTACCAGAGCGCCGACAACATGAGCGATGTCCAGGCCGCGCTGGTGTGTCTGTGTTCGACGGCCGCGCCGGAGCGCGAGCAGGCCCTCGAGCACTTTTACGTGCGCTGGAAAGCGGAAGCTCTGGTGCTCGACAAGTGGTTCGCGGTGCAGGCCAGCGTGCAGCGCGCGGACGTGGTCGAGAAGGTCGCCGAGCTGACCCGCCACCCCGACTTCAACCTCAGCAACCCCAACCGCGCGCGGGCCCTGATCGGCGCCTTCGCCCAGCAGAACCTGTACGGCTTCCACCGGCGCGACGGGGCCGGCTATCGAATCCTGGCGGACTCGGTGGCCAAGGTGCAGGCCAAGAATCCCCAGCTGGCGGCCCGACTGGTCTCGGCCTTCAACGCCTGGAAGCGCTACGACCCCGCCAGGCAAGCGGCCATGCGCGCCGAACTCGAGCGGCTGCGCGCGCTGCCCGATCTCTCGCGAGACGTGTACGAGATCGTCTCGCGTGCCCTGACGGGCTAAGAAGCAATCGACTCGGGCTGCGCCCGAGCAGTCAGACCGGCCCTAGAGGATGCCTGTGGGCCGCCCTTCGGCGTCTGCGGAGGCCGGGATCGTCGCTCTGCGCCGGTTCGACTCCAAACTCTCGAGGGGCCGACAGCGACCCCGCGTCCCGCGACCTCGGCCCGCCGTCAGGGCTCTTCGACCGGCTCGAAGGCCGAGAAGTCGAGGGTCTGCTCCGGGACTTTCATCCAGGCATAGGCATCGTCCAGCGACCGGAAGACCTCGGTGCGCAGGTTGAAGTTGCCCATCAGGCTCGCGAGCATGCGCGCCAGACCGAAATGCAGGTCGTTGGCGGCCACGGTGGCTTGAGGGGCGCCCCCCAGGTCCCGGGCCATGGCCTGGCGTCCGCCAAGGCCCGGTGCAGGCCGGCCTGGGTGATGCGGAAATCGCAGGACGGATCCACCAGGCAGATTTCGCGCCGCTCCTGGTCTCCGGCCAGCTGCCGGACCAAGCAGCGCACTCCGATGGCGAGCTCCTCGTCGTCGACGAGACCGTGCGCCCGCTTGATCAGCAGGGCGTTTTCCGGGGCGAACAGCTTTGACCAGCGCATGGGCGCCGGGGCGACAGATCGCTGGGGGACGGGGCCCCGGTGCGGCGGGGGAGGATTCCGGAAGAAGGTGGCAAACTGGCTTCCCGCGGGTGCAGGCGCTGGCCATTTTTCGAATGAGCCTTGGATCGCCCGGGGTCGGCCGCCAGGTCGGGTCGGGTGGTTTCCATTTTTTCCTGCTGCCGCGGTTCCCTTTCTCCAAAGGGAAATTGAAGCGCTCAGCCCAGAGGCGATCGAGTTTCCGGGGGATGCCTGGGCCTGTGCTGGTCCGGAGTCCGCCCCGGAACCGGGTGGCGATTCGGGGTGGGGGGCGACTGGGGGCCAACGGCTGACTTGGCGCCTGGGGCGGGGGCTCGGGCCATTGGAAGGCGACGCCTCCCGCAACCCAACGGCCCCGGGCGGCCGCCGACGCCAAGCGGTATCCTGCGCCCATGCAGGCAGAGCAGCGGGCCCGGCAGCGGCCCACCTGGCGCCCGACGGCGCAAGCCGATGGCGAGCCCCTGGCGCCGGCGGCCGCGGTGCTGCTGACCCGCGGGCAGGGGGGCGACCTGGAGCTCTACCTGGTGCAGCGCAGCCCCAAGCTGCGCGTTTTCCCGGGCTTCTGGGCGCTCCCGGGCGGGGGCCTGGATCCCCTCGACGGGGACCCGGAGGACCCCGGTCTCGCGGCCTACCGGCGGGCCGCCGCCCGGGAGCTGTTCGAGGAGACCGGGGTGCTGACCGCCAGCATGGCGGCGGCCCTGGCGCGCGCCGGCGTGGCGCCCGCCGAGCTGCGCCGCGGGCTCGCGGCCGCCGAGGCCGATCCGCGCGGGCCAGCCGCCCGCGCCGCGGAGCGGTCCTGGGCCCTGCAGGCCGCTGCCGCACCCCTGGCGCCCGAGGAATTCGAGCCCCTGTGCTGGACCGTCACGCCGCGCTTCACCCAGCGCCGCTTCCGGGCGCTGTACGTGCACCTGGCCCTGCCGCCCGGCGCCGAACCGCGCATCGAGGCGGGCGAGCTGGTGGCCGGCCGCTGGGTGGCGCCGGCGTCCGTGTTGAACGAATGGCGCCGCGGGGAGCTCGACCTGGTGCCGCCCCTGGTGTTCCTGGTGGAGCGTCTGGCGGAGAGCGGCGGCCGCCTCGACCCGGCCTTCGACGCCTGCGAGCGCCGCAGCGCGGCCATCGACGCCGGCGCCCTGCACGCCGTCTCGCCTGCGCCCGGCGTGCTGCTGATGCCCCTGCGCACGCCGACCCTGCCGCCCGCGGCGACCACCAACTGCGTCTGGATCGGCGGCGGCATCCACTACCTGGTCGATCCGGCCACGCACGACCCGGCCGAGCGCCGACGCCTGCTGGAGTTCCTGGCCGAGCAGCCGCCCCTGGCCGGCCTGATCGTGACCCACCACCATCCGGACCATGTGGGCTCGGTCGAGCCCCTGGCCCGCGAGCTGGGCCTGCCGGTCTACGCTCACCCTCTGACCCTGACGCGTCTGCCGGCGCCGATCCCCGATCCGCGGCCCCTGCACGAAGGCGAGCGCCTGCCCCTCGGCCGAGCGCCCGACGGCCAGGCTCCGTGGGAGCTCGAAGCGCTGCACACCCCGGGCCACGACCGGGGGCACCTGTGCTTGTTCGAGCGCCGCTATCGCACGCTGATCGCCGGCGACCTGGTCTCGACGCTGTCCACGATCGTGATCGAACCGCCCGAGGGCCATCTGGCCACCTATCTGGAGCAGCTGCGCCGCGTGCGCGCCCTCGAGCCGCGGCGCCTGATCCCGTCCCACGGCCCGGCGGTCGCCGACGGCGCCGAGCTCCTGGAGCTCTACCTGCGCCATCGCGAACACCGCGAAAGCCAGCTGCTGCAGGCCCTGGTCTCGACGGGCGGCGCGGAAGCCGAGGGCCTGCTGGCCCTCGTCTACAGCGATGTGCCGCCGCGCCTGCTGCCCCTGGCGCGCGGCTCCCTGTGGGCCGGGTTGCACAAACTCCACGCCGAAGGGCGCGCGCGCTTCGTGCCCGGCGAGCCGCCGCTGGCCTCCTCGCGCAGCCGCCTGCCCGCCGGCGAATGGCGATCGGCCGGTCCTTGACCGCCTGAGGCACAAGTCCACTCGGACCGCGTCCGAGCAGGCAGGCCCGGTCATGCGATGCCTTCGGGCCGCCGTCCGGCGGCTTCTGCGGCTCCAGAACGACCGTCGCTGCGCGCGCCGATCGTTACCAGGCCTCTCTGTTCCCGCCCCGATCCCGCAGATTGCGCCGATGTGCCCCGATTCGCCTGCGAGTCCCTTCCCGCCCGACTACGCCCTGGCCCGCGGCCGCTTCCTCAAGGAGGCCGAAGTCGCCGGGGCGGACCTGTCGGCCTACCTGCACCCGCTGCGCGGGGCGCGCGGCGAGGAGCTGGCCATCGACATCGCCGTGCTGCGGCCGAGCGGCGCCCGCGCCGCCCTGGTGATCGCCAGCGCGACCCACGGCGTGGAGGGCTTTGCGGGATCTGGCATCCAGCACGACCTCTTGACCGGGCGGCGCCGCTGGCTCGGCGAGCTGCCGGTGGCCCTGGTGCTCGTGCACGCCCACAACCCGCATGGCTTTTCGTTCGTGCGCCGCACCGACGAGAACAACGTCGACCTCAACCGCAACGGGATCGACTTCGACGCGGGGCTGCCGGAGACGCCGGACTACGACGAGCTGCACCCGCTGCTGCTGCCGGAGGACTGGGAGGGGCCGTCCCACGCCGCCGCCCGGGCGCGCCTGGCCCAGCTGGCCGCCGAGCGCGGCCAGCGCCGGGTGACCGCGGCGATCGCCGGCGGCCAATGGAGCCACCCCGACGGCCTGTTCTTCGGCGGCCAGGGCCCGAGCTTCGCGCGCCGCACGATCCACAAGCTGTGCCGCCACGAGCTGGCTGGATTCGACGCGCTGGTGCTGCTGGACCTGCACACCGGCCTCGGCCCCCGCGGCCACGGCGAACTGATCCACGCCGGCCCCGTCGGAACCCCGGCCCAGCGGCGCTTGGCGGCCTGGTTCGGCGCCGAACTCACCTCCAGCGACGACGGCAGCTCGGTCTCGACCCCCGTGCGCGGCACGATCGACCAGGTCTATCGCCGGGCCCTGCTCGAGCGCCCCGAGCGGCCCACCGCGGACTTCGCCGGCCTGGTGCTCGAGTTCGGCACCGTGCCGCTCCCGGAGGTCCTCGAGGCCCTGATCGGCGACAACTGGCTGCATGCGCGTGGAGAGCCCGACAGCGAGCTCGGGCGACGCATCAAGGCGCGGCTCAAGGCGGCCCTGTTCGGCGCGGATCCGGACTGGCAAGCGGCGGTGCTCGAACGGGCCCGGCAGGTGGCGGCCCGCCTGGCCCGCGGCTTGGCCGGGGACTAGACTGGTTCGCATGCAGACCAAAGCCGAGATCCGCGCTTTCGAGCAGGACCTGATCGCCTGGCGCCGGGACTTCCATCGCCACCCCGAGCTCGGTTTCGAGGAGGTCCGCACCGCCGGCCTGGTGGCAGAGCGGCTCTGCTCCTTCGGGATCGAAGTGCACACCGGCATCGGCAAGACCGGCGTGGTGGGGGTGCTGGACGGCAGCCTCGGGCCGGGGCCCACGATCGGGCTGCGCGCGGACATGGACGCCCTGCCGATGCAGGAGGAGAACGAGTTCGAGCACCGCTCGACGATCCCCGGCCGCTTCCACGGCTGCGGCCACGACGGGCACACCACGATGCTGCTCGGCGCGGCCCGCTACCTGGCCGCCACGCGGCGCTTCCGGGGCCGGGTCGTGTTCATCTTCCAGCCCGCCGAGGAGGGCCTGGCCGGCGGCCGGGCGATGGTCGAGGAGGGGCTGTTCGAGCGTTTCCCCTGCGATCACATCTTCGGCGCCCACAACTGGCCGGAGGAGGCGCTCGGCACCGTGGTGGTGCGCCCGGGCCCGATCATGGCGGCCAGCGACTTCCTCGACATCGAGATCGAGGGCGTCGGCGCCCACGCGGCCATGCCCCACCGCGGCATCGATCCCGTGCTGGTCGCGGCCCACGTGGTCACGGCCTTGCAGAGCCTGGTCTCGCGCCAGACCAACCCGCAGGACGCGGCCGTGCTCTCGATCACCAAGATCGAGGCCGGCAGCGCCTACAACGTGATCCCGCGCAGCGTGAAGATGGCCGGCACCTGCCGCACCTTCGAGCCCGGGGTCCGCGATCGCATGGAAGCCGGCATCGCCCGGGTGGCCGAGGGCGTTGCCCAGGCCTTCGGCGCCCAGGCCACCGTGCGCTACCAGCGCAACTACCCGGCCACCGTGAACAGCGTGCGCGAGACCGAGATCGCGCGCCGCGCGGCGGCTCGCGTGGTGGGGGAGGCCAACGTGGTCAGCGATCGCAAGCCCTCCATGGGCGGCGAGGACTTCGCCTTCATGCTCGAGCGCCGGCCGGGCAGCTACGTCTGGCTCGGCCAGGGCGGCGGGCCGACCGCCTGCAACGTGCACCACCCGCGCTACGACTTCAACGACGCCTTGCTGACCGTGGGGGCGTCTTTCTGGGCCAGCCTGGTCGAGGGCGATCCGGCGGCTCCGTGAATTGCAGCCGGCCGCGCCCGGGGCTCGGGGGCCCCAGCGCAGCTCTGTGGTGTGCTGCCCATCCGGGGGCCGCGGACTCCAGGGTCGGTTCCGCCCCTCCCGATGCTCCGGCGGCCCCGATGAGACCGAGCGGCTGCATGAAGCCCCGAATGCCCCTGTTTTGCGCCCGGTTCTCCGCCTCGCGGATGCCCACGCCCCGCCGCTACCGGTCTCGCTCCGGGTTCACCCGGGCCTCGGTCTTGCGTTCCCGGAGGGCAGCGACAGACTGGCAGCCTGAGACAAAAATCCCCTTGGGCTACGTCCGAGGAGCAAGGCCAGCCCGTCCGCATGCCTTTGGGCCGCCATTCGGCGGCCGCAGAGGCCGGGCTGGTCGCTGCGCGCCGATTT
Organism: Planctomycetota bacterium; assembly: GCA_044375105.1. GTDB lineage: Bacteria > Planctomycetota > UBA1135 > UBA1135 > JBIKLM01. Next base: position 39,125 of record JBILNK010000008.1, on the reverse strand, counting down.
TTGCCCAGCCTTTGAGTGGCTTCCCGCCCCCCCCTATCGCCCCGCTGCTCCTGACGAGCCCCGGGCCCCCCCGACATGAATAGCCGTTCCGCCGGCGAACTCCTCACTCGCCTCGACCAATTGAGGCGCCTTGTCCAAGAAATTTCCAGAGACAAACCGGAGCTGGCGCGCGCCTGGAACACCCTGCGTGTCTCGCTGGACGCGTTCTTGTTGCTCGAGCCCCTGGCGCCCGCGGCCCCCGCGCCCCAGTCGCTTCCCGAGGACGGCGGCGCCTCGCTCGCGGGAGCGGCCCCCGAGCCCCAACGGCGCCGCGGTGCCCCCCTGAGCGCGAGCCTGGACCACGTCGGAGAGCGCTCGAGCCTCAAGGCCCAGGCCTGCGAGTTGGCCGCCCGGCTGCTGCGGCAGCCCCTGAGCGCCGCCGATCGCGCCGCCCTCGAATCCCAGGAAATCGAGCTGTTCCAGCGCGCCCGAGAGCTGCCCGAGTGCTACCTCTGGCCCCTCGACAGGAAGCGCCCGCCCGTGGAACCGGCGCTGCTCGCGCGCTGCGCCCTGTGCTACTCGAACCTGGCGGCGGCCGCCCAACTGGCCCAGCGCGAACTGCCCGCCGGCCCGCAGGCTCCGCCGCCCAAGCGGCTGATGAGCCTTCTGGCCGAGGCCCAGTCGAGCCTGTACGCCGTCCTCCAGGGGGCCGGGGTGCGCGGCGAGCGCGATCAGCTGCAGGTTTTCGCCTGGCTGCGAGAGCGTACCGACATGCACCGCATCTATCTGCCGCGCTTCATGGACAAGTCGCGCCTGGCCGATCCCAACGAGGCCGAGGACCTGGCTCAGCGGATCAGTTCCTGGGGCTACGACGGAGCGGCCGTGCACGACACGGATCGGCTCCTGACCGAGCTCAAGAATCACCTGCCCGAGGGCGAAGCGCTGCCCGAGGCCGATCTGCGCCGGCAGCTCCAGCAGGCTCTGGAGCCCAGCCAGGCGGGCTCGCGTTTGGACCGGGTGGTCGATGCGCTGCGGCCCAACCTGCGCGATCAGGAGGTCCTCGAGCGCATCGCCAGCCGCCTGCGTTCGGTGCTGGGCGAACTGGAGGGTGGCGGCGGCGCGCCGTGAGGCCCTGACGGGCTCGAGCGGGCGGCGCCCGCGCAGCGCGGCCGCCTGCAGCGGTCTCTGAGGCTCCGCCGGGCGACCTCGCGGCGCTTCCCGAGCCGGGCCCTGCGCGGATTCTGTGAGCAGGGCAGCCGGCGGCCCGAGCGGCGGCCGCGAGCTCCGCCGCGGGGCCGCTGCTAGGCGCTCCGGATAGCGGCCGGGGCGAGAGCTGCGGGCGGCCGCTGCCCCGGATCCAGGGCGCCCGGCAGGCGCGGCAAGCGCACCCGCACCTCGGTGCCGCCCCCCGGGCGGTCCCCGAGGTCGATCTCGCCCCCCTGGGCGAGCACCGCGTCGCGGGTGATGGTCAGCCCCAGCCCGTAGCCCTGGCGCTGTCCGCTGCGCGGCCGCCCGCGGTTGAAGGGCTCGAAGATCGTGGCCCGATCGGCCTCCGGGATGCCTGGGCCCCGGTCCGACACGCAGCACTCGATCTGCGCGCCCTGTCCATCCAGCGTCACCTCGACGAGCTGGCCCGCGGGGGACCATTGCATCGCGTTTTGGATCAGGTTGCGCAGCGCTCGCAGCAGGCCTTCGCGATCGCCGACCAGGGTCAGGTCGCCGCGCGTCTCGAGCGACAGCTCCACCGACAACAGCGCCGCGGCGCGGCGCATGCGCTCGAGGCGCAGCTCGGCCTCTCGTCCGAGGTCGAAGCGCTCGCTCGACAGCATGTTCCCCGATTGTCCATGGCGGCAGTGCGTGACCAGGTTGTCGACCGCGTCTCCGAGCGCGAACAGCTCCTCGCGCTGACGCTCGAGCAAGGCCAGATAGTCCCCGCTCTCGCGGGGCCGGCGCAGGGTCACCTCCAGATCGCCCAGCATGGCGGCGATCGGCGCGCGCAGCTCGTGGGCCAAGCCGGCGATCATCACTTGGCCGCGCTCGAAGTCTTGGCGGGCGCGGATCGACAGGGCGGTTAGCTCGTCGGCCACACGCCGGATCTCCACCGGCGCCCCCCCGAGTTCCAGCCGGAGCGGCTCGCTGCCGATGCGCGAGATCGACAGGCCCTGAGCCAAGCGATTCAGCAGCCCTCCGAGCCGCCGGCCGAAAAATTGTCCCAGGGCCAGGGTGCCTGCCAGAGCCAGGAGCGTGAGCAAACCGCCCGCCAGCGCATAGCGCCCGAGGTGCGCGGCGACGGCCGATCCGTCGAGCAGCATCGAGACCAGCCGGCCATCCGGCAGGGCCGTGCAGCGAAAGCGCCGGGCCCCGGGCAGGTGCCGTGTCTGATCGAGCGGCAGGCGCGCCGGCGGGCCTGCCACGTGGTCGAGCGCCGAGGCGAAGCCTGCCAGGCGCACCGCGCCGTCGGGACTCCACAGCTCGAAGTGCATTGGGTGCAGGGCGTGGGCGCGATCCACGCTCTGGGCGATGGACTCGATCGCGGCCAGATCGTCGGCCCGCGGAGCGATCAGCGCGGCGAACTCGTCCAGTTCCTCCTGCACCAGGCCATCCAGCTCCTGATCGACCGCGCGCCACACGAAGGCGATCGAAAGCAGGTACTGCGAGACCGCCAGGCCTGCGGTGCAGAGCAGGAACCACAGCCGCAGTCGCTGGCCCAGGCTCCACTCCCCGGGCTCCGAAACGGCCGCGCCCTTCATGCGGGATCCTCCCAGCGGTAGCCCTCGCCGACCACCGTGCGCAGCCGTTTCGCAAGCTCCGCGCCGAGCCGGCGCCGCAACCGCGCCACGTGCACATCGACGGTGTTGGTCCCGGGGTCGAAGTCGATGTCCCACACGCGCCGCAGCAGCTCGCTGCGCGTCAAGGTCTGGCCCCGGCCCTTGAGCAGCGTGTGCAGGAGCTCGAACTCGCGCGGCGACAGGTCCACCCGGCGGCCGCCCGCCTCCACCCGCCGCTCGAGCGGATCGAGCACCAGCTCGCCCGAGCGCAGTCGGCCCGTGCTGGCGCGGCGCCGCAGCACCGCGGCCACCCGCGCCAGGAGCTCGCTGAAGTCGAAGGGCTTGATCAGGTAGTCGTCGGCCCCCAGGGCCAGCCCGTGCACGCGCTCGTCGACCGCATCCCGAGCGGTCAGGAACAGGATTCCGGCCGTGTCGCCCTGTTCCCGGCGGGCGGCCACGAAGTCCCAGCCGCTGGCCCCGGGCAGCATCACATCGACCAGGTACAGATCGAGCCCCGGCGTTCGGGCGGCCAGCTGCTGGGCCTCTTCGGCGGAGGCCGCGTCCAGGCAATCGTAACCGGCCTCGGAGAGCCCCTGCACCAGGCTGCGCCGCAGGCGCGGATCATCGTCGACGATCAGCAGACGCGATTTGCTTTCAGACATGGCTCCGGGGACTGAGATCCCCGCCGCCCGCCAGGGTATCCTCTGGGCCCATGCGCAAGTTGTTGCTCGTCCTGCTGGGGCTGTTCCTGGCGCTGAACCTCGCAGGGTTGTTCCTCGCGGCCAGGATCGAGGTCCATGAACGGAAATTCATCGAGGCGACCCCTGCGCAGATCCATTCCCTGCTCGAGGACCTGGATCGCTGGCCGGCCTGGAATCCGCTCTTCGACCCCCGGCTCGATGGCCAGCGGGCCATCGAATGGGGGGAAACCCGCCGGGGCGCCGGGGCACGCCTCAAGGCGTCGTTCCCCGGCGACGCGCAGGTCCTTTTCACCTTGATCGCGTCCGATCCCGCCAAGGGCGTCGAGATCGAGACCTTGAGCGGCCGCAAGGATGTGGACGTGTGGGCCGGCGAGGGCTTCAAGGCCGTCGACGTGGTGCTGCTGAGCCCGGAGGGAGCCGGCAGCTGGGTCGATTGGACCCGCCGCGGTCAGCCGATCGACTGGCCGATCCTGCGCGTGGTCGATGCGGTCTTGTTCCGTGGGGTGGTGCGCAGCCAGGTGCAGCGCGCTTTGGAGGGGCTCGAAGCCGCGGCTACGGGCCGCCCACCTAGCGAGGCCGGAGCCGAGTCGGATGCGGCCGTTCCTCCGCCGGCGGGCGGGGGCGGTTGAGCGCCGACGCCTGAGGGGAAATCGACTCGGCCTGCGCCCGAGCTTCGATACCAGACCGTCGACACGCCTGCGGACCGCCGGACGGCGGCCATGGAGGCTTGGATCGTCCCTCCGAGCCGATCCATGCCGGCCTCGGACCGGGCCCGCTCCTCTCGGGGCCGTTCCCGTTGCGATCGGGGCGCGGATCTCCGAGAGGGCCGGGCCGGTGGCGGGCCGGCGGGTGGCGCCGAGCTCCCTGCCTGCCGGCTCTGGGACGTGGGTTTTGCAGCCGTCGACTTGCCGTCCTGATCGGGGCGTCGGCGCGCAGCGTGCACAGGCCCAGACCTGCGGTGCCGGGTTCGGGCGGCCGCAGACGACCGCCGCCTGAAACAGCCCCCCAGGCCGTCGCCCGCTCCTCCGGGGCCCCGCCCGCCCGCTCCGCCGAGCACCGCCTCCGAAGGCCCCGGGGGCGCGCGAGTCCGCCCGGCCCTCTGCGGCCCGAGAGGCTTTGCCCGGCGCGGGATGGAACGCTGCCGCGCGAGCGGCCATCCCGGGTCCTCCAGCGCCCCCTCGGTTGGCGCCCAGGTCCGCACAGCGCGCGGGCCTCGCGATGTTGCGGCGCGCCCCGGACCGCCGCGCGGGCCGGTCTCTGCAGCGCCGCCCGGTATGCTGCGGGCTCCTTTCCGAGGTGCCCATGAAGACCACCCGCCTGCCCGGCCTGCACTACTGGAGCGTCTATCAGCCCGACCGCCGCATCGACTTCAACGGCTTCTTCATCGAAGGGCTGGCCGGCGGCGTGCTGATCGATCCGCTGCCCCTCGACGCCGCCCAGCTCGGGTTCCTGGCGAGCCGGGGCGGCGCGCGCTGGATCCTGATCACCAACGCCGACCACTGGCGCGACAGCGCCCAGCTCAAGCGCCAGCTGGGGGCGCGGCTGTGCGCGCCGGCCGCGGAACGCGAGCGCCTGGGCCCGCGGGCCGCAGAGGTGAGCGATTGGTTCGCCGCGGACCAGCCCCTGCCGGCGGAGCTCGCCGAGGGCCTGGAGGTGCATTGGCTCGCCGGGGGCAAATCGCCCGCCGAGGCGGTTTTCGTGGCCAAGCGCCTGAACGCCGTTTTCTTCGGCGACGCGGTGCGCTCCCACGAGAGCGGGCTGCTGCGCCTGCTCCCGCCGGACAAGCTCAGCGCCCCGGCGACCCTGCAGCGCGATCTGCGGCCCCTGCTCGCCCGGCCCTTCGAGGCGGTGCTGCTCGGGGACGGGGACAACCTGCTGACCGGCGCGCCCGCGGCCTTGGCCCACCTGGCCCAGCGCCTGACCTGAGCGGCGGGGGGCCGCCCGCCCGGTGCGGGCCGCGTTACCCTGCTCGCTTCGACCGCCGCGAAGCGCTCCCACGACCGCACACCGACCGACACCCCGCCATGCCCGACCGCGCCGTCTTGTCGATCGAGTTCGCCGCCAAGCGGCAGGGGCCGGTGCTGCTCATGCCCCAGACCGTGCAGCAGGTCGAGGCCCTGCGCCAGGGTGCCCCGGCGGGCGCAAGTCCGCGGATCATCGCCACCCTCAAGCTGACGCGCTTCGCCGGCGAAGCCAACCAAACCCTGCCGGTGCTCGAGGAGGACGGCGGCCTGACCCTGCTGATCGGCCTGGGCAAGAGCGCCTCCACCAAGAACCTGCGGGAAGCCGCGGCCGCCGGGTTGGCTGCGATCCCGGCCGGGCAGTCCTTCTCCTTGTCCATGCCGGCCCCGGCCCCGGGGCTCGACGAGCTGGACCTGCTGCGGGCGGCGATCGAAGGGCTGCTGCTGGGGGGCTACCGCTACAAGTTCGGAGGCGCCAGCCAGCTGGGCGCGGGTCAGACGGCCACGCTGCTGACCGCGCAGCCGGCCGCGCCGGTCGAGCTGCTGCGGGCTCGCGCGCGCATCGAGGGCATGCTGCTGGCGCGCGACCTGGTCAACCAGACCGCCGAAGAGCTGGGTCCGGGCGAGCTGGCCGCCGTGGCGCGGGGCCTGGCGCAGGAGCACGGCTGGACGGCACAGAGCTGGACCGGTGAGGAGTGCCGCGAGCAGGGCTTCCGCTTGGTGCATGCCGTCGGGCGTTGCGCCGACCGGCCGCCGACCGTCACGGTGATCGACAACCTGGCCGCCGGCCAGCGGCCAACCGTGGCGCTGATCGGCAAAGGGGTCGTCTTCGACACCGGCGGGTTGAACCTCAAGCCCGGCAATTCCATGGCCCTGATGCGCAAGGACATGGGCGGCGCGGGGACTCTGCTGGGCGCGCTTTCGACCCTGGGTCGCCTGGGCCATCGCCTGCCGTTCCTGGCGGTGATCCCGGCCGCGGAAAACGCCATCGGCCCGGGCGCCATGCGGCCCGGCGACGTGTTCCGGGCTTTCGACGGCCAGAGCGTCGAGATCGGCAACACCGATGCGGAAGGTCGTCTGCTGCTGGCGGATGCCATCGGCTTCGCCCGCCAGCGCGGCGCCGAGCGGCTGCTCGACCTGGCCACCTTGACCGGCGCCGCGCGCGTGGCCCTGGGACCGGACCTGCCGGCCCTGTTCGGCACCGACCGCGGACTGGTCGACCTGCTGCTCAAGACCAGCCGTCGCTACGACGAGCCGCTTTGGGAGCTGCCGCTGCACGACGATTACGAGCGCGAACTCGACACGCCCTTCGCCGACCTCAACAACGCCTCGAACGACAGCCGCGCCGGCGCCATCACCGCGGCCCTGTTCCTGCGGCGTTTCGCCAAGGACACCCCCTGGGCGCACGTGGACCTGTACGCCTGGGAGGACCGCGGGCGCCCGGGCACGCCCCGCGGCGGCAACGGCATGTGTGTGCGCACGGTCGCCGAGGTGGTCGAGACCCTTGGGCATTGAGGCGCCGACAGGCTGAAAAAGATTCGACTCGGGCTGCGCCCGAGCCGTTAGACCAGCCTGTCGGAATGCCATTGGGCCCCATCCGGCGGCCGCAGAGGCTGGGAGCGGGCGCCGCGGGGGGCAGAGAGGGGATCCGGGGAGCCCCTGCGCTTGGGCTCGCACCAGCGGAAGGAGCTCGCAATCGGCCGCGCCCTTGTCCCCGCGGTCTGAAGGGCCAAAGGCAAATCCGGTCGACTCTGGACGCCACGCCGCTGGGCCAGCGTGGGGTGTGGCTTCGGGGCGGCCCCGCCGAATCGTCGAATTCAGGCGGACCTGGCCCGCGGCGGCGGTCTCCGCACTCCGGCGATCGATTTGTGCAGTCAGGGCGTCCCGGGGGGGGCGACGGCCGCCCTCGTCGGTTCTTGCCCTGGAGACCTTGTGACGGATTTGCATATTCTTCGCCTGCGTGCAGCCGGCTCGCCTTATCTGAACCTTGACAAGGCCTGAAGGCGGTTTTCTTGGGGCCTCAGCTTCGGCTTAGCGCGCCGTGCCGAAGCGGACTTCAGGGCCCTCAAGCGGCCCCTGCTCAGCGGGTTTGGCCCCTTCCGGATCCTCCCGGACCGACCTGAACCCGCTGCGACAGCCCGCCGCAGCGCGCACTGCCCCGAAATGGGGGCTTGCCCGATGCGCTAGAATTTGGATGTCCAACGACCATTCAAGCCGCCCGCGCTCGCCGTGAACACCAGCACGTCTGCCTCGATGGCTTCCTCCCCCCGCTCGCTGCGCGAGCTGGGCGATTTCACTGTGGAAGAATCGCGCTACCGCGTCGAGATCGCGCGCACGCCGGCCGAGATCGAAGCGGCCATGCGGCTGCGCTACGAGATCTTCAACCTCGAGCTCGGCGAAGGGCTCGAGTCCTCCCGGGCCACCGGCCTCGATCGCGATCCGTTCGATGCCCAGTGTGTTCACCTGGTCCTCAAGGACCGGGATGACGGCTCGGTGGTCGGAACCTACCGCCTGCAGGATCAGCCCATGGCGCTGGCGGGGGTGGGTTGGTACTGCGATCAGGAATACGTGCTCTCCGATCTGCCCGCCGAAGTCCTGGAGCGCTCGATCGAGCTAGGCCGGGCTTGCATCCATCGCAACCACCGCCACAGCAAGGCCCTGTTCGCCCTTTGGCGCGGAATCTACGGGGTCTTGCTCGCCTCGGGCCGGCGTTACCTCTTCGGCTGCTGCTCCCTGACCAGCCGCGATCCCCGCGACGGCCTGATCTGCGCGCGCTGGCTCGAACAGCGCGGCGCGCTGTGGCCCGACCTCCGTGTGCGCTCCCGTCCCGACTACCTGTGCAGCGGCGCGTCGCCGACCCCCGCGGAGGTCGAGGCCTTCGCTCTGCCACAGCTCTTCGGCAGCTATCTGCGCTACGGCGTCAAGGTCTGCGGTGCCCCGGCCCTGGACCGTGAGTTCGGCACGGTCGACTTCCTGGTGCTGTTCGACCAGCGCCTGCTCGACCCCAAGCTGGGGCGTTTGCTGGTCTGAGATCCTGGCCGGCGATCGACTCCGGCCGCGCCCGACCCGTCACACCCGGCTGTCAGAACGCCTTCGGACCGCTGAATCTGCCCGTTTGGGCACAGCCCGATCGGCCCGGGTGATCGGCGCGCGGGCGGCTGGATCCTGGGCCGGGCCCTTCCTGGCCGGCCCAGGGGGCCCCGGGGCGGCTGCGGGGCCGATCGACTGGCAGACGCGGGGGCGCGCTCTGGCCCCCGGTGCCACCGCTTTGGCAGTCTTGGATCCGGCCATGGTCGAGCCCGCCGCCCCCCACGCCCCCCAGGCCCCGGCCCAGGCCGCGCGGGGCCCCCTGGTCTGGACCCTGGGGCAGGTGCGCCTGGTGCTGCGCTTGTCGGCCCTGGTGAGCAGCACGTCGGCCCTGTTCGTCTATTACCTGGCGCTGCGGCCGCTGGTCCCGAGGCACCGCTTCACGGTCTGGCGCAATCGCACCATCCAGATCTGGGCTCGGACAGCCATCCAGTGCCTGGGCGGTCGAGTGCGGGCGCACGGGCTGCCGCCCGGGGGCTGCCTGGTGGTCTCGAACCACCTGAGCTACGTCGACATCCCGGTCATGGCCTCCCTGTTCCCTTCGATTTTCGTGTCCAAGGCCGAGGTCAAGGGCTGGCCCCTGATGGGCACCGTGGCCAGCGCGGCCGGGACCATCTTCGTCGATCGGGAGCGCAAGCGCGACTTGCCCGAGGTGGCCGACTGGATCGGGCGTGAATTGGCCGCCGGCAGCAGCGTGGTGCTGTTCCCGGAAGGCACCAGCAGCCCGGGGGCCGAGTTGTTACCTTTTCGGCCCTCTTTGCTGGCCCCGGCCAGCGCCGCCGGCGTCCCGGTGGCCTACGCGGCCATAACCTACCGGTCTCCGGAAGGGCACCCTCCCGCCTCCGAATCCATCTGCTGGTGGGGCGGAATGACCTTCGGGGGGCATATTCTCGGCCTCCTGAGGCTCCCCTGCTTCGAGGTCGAGGTCCGCTTCGGGCCAGACACCCTGCACGACCCCGACCGCAAAGTCCTCGCCGACCGCCTATGGCACGCAGTGCACACGATCTTCAAGCCGACCACGTGAGCGGCTCAGGAAACGCCGCTCCCCAGGGGCACCCCGAGGGGGATCGGGCCCAGGCGGGCACGGGGCCATCGCGTGGCGGGGCCCCCGCGGCCCCGGCGGTGTTGTGGCAGAACCTGGCGGTCCTGCAGCAGGGCATCGATGTGATCGAGCGGTTCGGCGTCGATCCAGCCCATGAGGCGCTCTACGCCCTGGCTCCGCCCGGTCTGGTGCACCACGGCGCGGGCAGCCACTTCCGGCACATCCACGATCTGTACCTGTGCTTCCTGCGCGACGTCGAGAGCGGCCGGGTCGACTACGACCGCCGCGAGCGCGACGAGCGCTTCGAACGCGAGCCGCGCCACGCTCTGCGCCACCTGCGCCAGACCTTCGCCAGCTTGGAGCGCCTCGGCACGGGGCAGTCCTTCAGCGCCAGCGGGCGGGGCCTCGACCTCGGACGCACGATCGAGGTCAAGATGGATGTGGAGCCCCACGATCGCGAGCCCTTCACGCTCAGCACCCCGCTGCGCGAGCTGCGCTTCCTGCTGAGCCACACCATCCACCACTACGCCCTGATCGCCATGATCCTCAAGGTGCAGGGCTTCGACTGCGGCGCCCAATTCGGCGTCGCGCCTTCGACCCTGCGCTTCTGGCAGCAGAGCCCGGATTGTGCACCGCAAGCTGGATCTTCCGAGTAGGCGGTCCGCGACCCACCGAGGGAACCCAGGCGGCGCCGGCGGGCGAGCGCGCGGGCTGGTTCCTGGCGTTCAATCGGGATGAGTCCCGCGCCCGAGCGGCGGCTCTGCCGCCGGAGCAGCGCCGTGGCCCAGCGGGGGTCAACTTCCTGGCCCCGGTCGACCCGGCCGAAGGCGGCACCTGGATCCTGGTCAACGAATTCGGGCTGGTGTTGGCCCTGCTCAACAACTACCAGGCCGCCATCGACCCCCGCGGTGCAGCGATCTCGCGCGGCCGCCTGGTGCTGGCCTTGGCGGAGGCCAACGACCTAGGCGCGATCTCCGCCGGGATCGAGCGCGTCGAGCTGACCCGCTATCGAGGCTTTCATCTGTTGGTCCTGCCGCCCACGGAACCCGCGGCCCTGTTCGACTGGGACGGCCGCGCCCTCTCGCGCCGGGACGGCCTGGATCCAGGCGTGCCCCTGATCTCCTCCGGTCACGACCTGCCCGGGGTGCGCCGGCAGCGCCTGGAGACCTTTGGTCGGCTGGTGCTCGGCGCTGCGGCACCGGATGAACAGCGTCTGCGGGACTTCCAGGCCAGCGGCCCGCCCGCCGGCGCGCCCGAGCCCGCCGGCGCCTACGCCGTGCGCATGAGCCGCCCCGATGCGCGCACCGTCAGCCAGAGCGAGGTCTTCGTCGACGCCGAGCGCGTGCGCTTGCGCTACCGCGCGCTGCCCGAGGATCCGGCCCAAGCGCTCCCGGACTGGCAACGCGACCTCTCTTTGCCGCGTCGGGCCCCATGAGCGCCGAGCTGCTGCAATCGAGCGCCGCCCTGGAGCGCGGCGCCGCCGCCGGCCGCCGCCGCCTGCGTGCCTGGCTGATCCGGCTGGGGCTGATCTACTTGTCGCTGTGGGCGGCTTCCCACGCCTGGCGTGGGCTGCACCCCCCGCACGCGCCCAGCGACGCCGAGCTGGTCGCCCGCGGGCTGGCCTCGGTCTGGCTGGACGAGGTGGCTGCCGAGGAACCCACCGGAAGACCGATCCGCATGGCCTACTCCGATCGCGGGCCGCGCGAGGCTCCGGCGCTGGTCCTGGTGCACGGCAGCCCTGGCGACCGAGGGTCGCTGGAGGGCCTCGAGCGCGAACTGGGCGGCCGCTATCGCACCCTGGTGGTCGATCTGCCGGGCTTTGGGGCCAGCGAACGCAAATTGCGCGACTATTCCTTCCGCGCCCATGCCCTGTACCTCGAGCAATTCCTCGCACGCCTGCGCATCGAACGCGCGCATCTGGTCGGCTTCAGCCAGGGCGGCGGGGTCGTGCTCGAGCTGGATCACCTGCTCGGCCCGCGCTGCCTGTCGGTCAGCCTGGTCTCCGCCATCGGCGCCATCGAAGTCGAGCTGCTCGGCAATTTCGCGCTCAACCGGGCGATCCACGGCCTGCAGCTCGCCGCCCTGTGGTTCCTGATGGAGGGCTTGCCCCACTTCGGGGCCCTCGATCGCTCCTTCTTTGGCCTCGAGTACGCGCGCAACTTCTACGACTCCGACCAGAGCCCGCTGCGCGGGTACCTCGAGCGCTTCGACAAGCCGCTGCTGATCGTGCACGGCCGCCGCGACGAATTGGTGCCTTACAGCGCGGCCGTCGAGCACGCGCGCATCGTGCCCCAGGCGGTTTTCGACAGCTTTGACATCGGGCACTTCCTGATCTTCCAGCAGCCCGAGGTCGTGGCCCAGAGTCTGGAGCGTTTCATCGGTGCCGTCGAAGCCGGCCGCGCCCTCCGACGGGCCGACGCCAGCCCCGAGGCGCGCGAGGCGGCCGCACAGCCTTTCGATCCGCGCTCGGCCAGCTACCATGGCCTCGGCTTGCTGGTGGTGATGGTTCTGATCGCCCTGGCCACGCTGGTCAGCGAGGACCTGACCTGCATCGCCGCGGGGGCCATGGTCGCCCAGGGCCGCCTGGGGCTGGTGCCAGCGGCCACGGCGGCCTTCCTGGGCATCCTGGTGGGCGATCTGCTGCTGTACTTGGCTGGGCGCCTGCTCGGCCCCAGCGCGGTGCGCTCGCCGCCGTTGTCCTGGATGCTGAGCGAGGCCCAGGTGCACCGCGCCGCGCGCTGGTTCGAGCGCCGCGGGCTGACCGCGATCTTCGCCACGCGCTTCATGCCGGGCATGCGCTTGCCGACCTATCTGGCGGCCGGGGCCCTGCGCGCCAGCGCCCTGCGCTTCACGCTCTATTTCGCCATCGCGGCGCTGGTCTGGACCCCGCTCCTGGTCTGGGGTTCGAGCCTCCTGGGCGGCGAGCTCAAGCGCAACGTGGCCGTCCTAGGCGAAGCCCTGCCGCTGTTCCTGCTGGCGACCTTGGCCCTGGGACTGCTGGTCGTCAAGGTCCTGGTGCCGGCCTGCACCTGGCGCGGCCGCCGCCTCCTGTGGGGATCCCTCCGGCGCAAGTTGGCCTGGGAATTCTGGCCGGCCTGGCTCGTGTACCCGCCGATCGTCCTGTACGTGCTCTGGCAGGGGCTGCGGCGCGGCGCGCCGTCCCTGTTCTGCGCGGCCAATCCGGGTATGGAAGGCGGCGGCTTCGTGGACGAGTCCAAACTCGAGATCCTGGCCGGCTTGGGCTCCGGGGGCGGCCGCGTGCCGGCCTTTCGTGCGATTCCTGCGGGCCTGACTCCCGAACAGCGCGGACAAGCGTTGACCCAGGCGATCGCCGAGCTGGGCGGCCTGCCGCTGGTGCTCAAGCCCGACGCTGGTCAGCGGGGTTCCGGCGTGCTGATCGCGCGCGACCTGGCCCCGGCCGAAGAGTACGTGCGCGAAACCGGCCTGGCCCTGATCGTGCAGACCTACGTGCCCGGGCTCGAGTACGGCGTCTACTACGCTCGCCATCCGCAGGAGACGCGCGGCCGCGTGCTCGGCGTGACGCTCAAGCGCATGCCCTTCGTGGTCGGCGACGGTCGCCGCACGCTCGAGCAGCTGATCCTGGCCGATGCGCGCGCCGTAGCGCTGGCCGAGCTCTACTTCCGGTGCAATGAGCTGCGCCTCGACGAGGTCATCCCGACCGGCGAGCGCGTGCAGCTCAGCGAACTCGGCACCCACGCCCGCGGCTGCATCTTCCTCGACGGCAATCATCTGATCACGCCCGCGCTGGAGCAGGCCATCGACGAGGTCGCCCAGGGCCTGGCGGGCTTTTACCTGGGCCGCTTCGACTTGCGCGCGCCCTCAGACGAAGCCCTGGCGGCTGGGCACGGTCTCCAGGTGCTCGAGGTCAACGGCGTGACCTCCGAGCCGACCCACATGTACGACCCGCGCCACTCCTTTTTTTATGGCCAGCGCGAGCTCCTGGCCCACTGGCGCCGGGCCTTCGAATTCGGCGCGGCCAACCGGGCCCGCGGCGTGGCGGTTCCAGGTTTGCTCGAGCTGCTGGCCCGTTGGCCGCGCTATCGCCAGCGCCAGAAGGCTCATCGCGGAGGCTGAGGGCCGCATCCGCGCTCCGCGCCCGTGGGAGTGGGGAGAGGACCCCAGGCACGCGTGGCCCCCCCCGATCCCGGTCGCGCCACGCGCTCGGAGGGGGGCGGGGGCGCCCACCCCCGGCCTCGGGATCGCCAGCCTTCAGGAAGCGAGGTCTTCGTCTTCGCTGGCCAGAAATTCCTCGTCTTCGAGCGGCGGCCGGGCGCGGGGCGTCTGGCGCTCCTCCGCATCCATGGCCAAGCTCCCCTGCTCCAAGGCTCGGAAGGCGCGCCCGAGTTCGGATTCGAAGCGGTCCTGGCGCCGCTCGGCTGCCGGCAGCGGCGACAGGGAGGCCCAAGGGGCGTTGCGCAGCATGGAGCTCAGGCTGCGCTCATCTCGGGGCGCGCCGATGCGCGCTGCCCGGTCCCCCCTGGCTCGCTGGCCCTGGGTCGCACCCGGCTCTGTTGCGGGTTTCGACTCGCGTTGAGGGGGGGGCGTCTGCGGCGCCACGCCTTGGCTCGCCGTCTGGGTCTGACTCGGGTTGGGCAGCAGGTCGCCCGATGCGGTCGGTGCGGCGGCTCTGAGCGTGTTCGGGGGAGCCGGCTGCCGCGCGACTCGGCGCCGCGCGGCGAAGTCCTCGAAGGGATCAACCGCGCCGCTGGCACGGTTGGCTGGCCTGCGCTCGAGCTGGCGCACCAGCTCGAGTTCGAAATCCTTGCGACGGGCGGCGGGGTCGAACCCCCGGGCCCCTGCCGGGTCGGGGCTCGGCGGCTCCTCCGCGGAAGAGTGCGGCGCATCGGGCTCCGCAGCCCCAAGATTCGCAGCCTCGTCGTAGGCAGCCGGCCCGTCGCCGGCTGGGGTGTCTTTGGCCCCTCGGTCGACAGGGGCGGCTGTCGAGGCGAAGTCCGCGTCGACCAGGCCCAGGGGCGGGGTCGCCGTGTGCTTGCGAGCGAGACCGGGCCGGCGGGGTTCGAGCCTGGGCTCCAGGCGCGGCACCTCGAAGGGTGCCAGGCCCTCCATGCCCGGCTCGGCTTCGATCGCACCGGCTGCGCCGTCCGCATCGGCGGCCGCGGTCAGCGCGGCGCTGGCCAGCCCCGGTTCGGCGCGGGGCTCGGAGCCGCGCCGACCGTTGTTCTGCGGGGCGCTGTCCAGCGCCCGCACGGCGCCCAGGGATCCATCTCCCGCCGGGCGTTCGAGGTCGCGCAGGCGCTGATCCAATTGATCGATCTGATCCTGGGCACGGCTGCGGCCGCCGCGCCACAGCCACATGGCCACCAGCGGCAGTGCCCCCAGGGACACCAGCCCGAACAGCCAGTACCAGTCACGGCTCGCCGGGGCCGCCTGGGTTCGCTCGGTCAGTTGCTCCGCGCGTTGTTCGAAGAGGGCCAAGCGCTCGAGCTGCTCGCGATCGGCGTTGGCCAAGCGGATCAGCGCGCGCTCGAAATCGGCCTTCAACTCGCCCAGCGCCGGGGCTGCGGACTGGGCTAGCTCGCTCCCGAGACGCTCTTCGAGCTGCACGATGGCCTCGCTTTGCCGGGCATCGGAGTCCCGCAGTTCGGCGCCCACTTCGCGCGCCTGATCCGGTCCGGCTGCACCCGCGCTGAGCCCCTCGATCAGCTCCGCCTGCGCCCGCTCGATCCGCTCCAGCCGGCCGGCGGTCGGAGTCTCGCTCGTGCTCCGGCCGCTGCGCTTGACCGCACGCCGCAGGCCGGCCTGCTGTTGCTCTTGGAAGTAGACGAGCTCGTCGGCGTCGGCGGGAAAACCCGGCAGCTGCCAGTCCGCGCTCTGGCAGGCGGCCAACCAGCCGGCCCCGCCCAGGGCCAGCCACAGCATTCGGGGACTCTTGCGCATGGGGTAGCGGGGGGGGCTGCGCCGAACCTCGCATTCTAGGTTACCCCGCTCCCACGCGGTGCAGCGGACGAAATAGGCGACCGCGCGAGATGACCGGCCGCCCGGAAAGACTTTCACTCCCCAGCGGGCGGCCACGGCTGCCCCGGGGCCCAGCCAGCCGTACGGGCGGCGCTCAGCCGTTCGATACTGCCCGAGCGGTCCGCGTGGCTGAACATCAAGACCACGTCTCCGGATTGTCCCCAGGTCATCGCCTGGGAGAGGGCTTCGGCCTCGCTGCCGGCGTGGCTGATCGCCTCGCGGGGGTAGCCCAGCCGCATCAGCTCGGCCTCGATCAGAGCCGGGACCTCGCCCGGCTGGCGCCCGCGCAGGTACTTCTGCATCTCCTTGATGACGATGCGCTCGGGCTTTGCGGCGACGGTTACGCGCACCAGCTCGAGGATCGAGCCGTTGTCGCGGTCGCCGGCCTGGCCCAGCACCACCAGGGTGCGCCGCGCCCCCAGGCGCTTGGCGGTGTCGAGCAGCCAGACCTGCCCATCCGGGTTGTGGGCGAAATCCACCAGGGCCTTGAGCCCGCCGAACTCGAACAGCACCAAGCGCCCGGGATTGTCCTCGGGATCGCGGCCGAAGCTCTCCAAGGCCTCGGCCAGGGCCCGATCCGGCAGCCCCATGTGGCTGGCCATGCCGATCGCGGCCAGGGCGTTGGAGAGGTTGTGCCGCGCGGCCCCGTGGAGCGCGCAGCGCACCCGATCGATGCGCTGGATCGCGCGCGTGCGGCCAGCTTCGCTCAGCACCAGCTCGCCGTCGATCAGGGTCGCGAAGGGGCGGCCGGCGGCGCGCGCCGACGCCAGGGCCGGCGCGGTCGGATCGAGCGCGAACCAAAGCACCTCGCCGGCCAGGCCCTGGGCCCGCGCCACGATGCGCGGATCCTCGGCGCTCAGCACTGCGCGCCCCCCCGGCCGCACCGCTCGGGCCAACACCATCTTGATGTCGGCCAGCTCCTCGAGATCCCATGAGCCCCACTCGCCCAGGTGGTCGGCGGTCACATTGAGCACCGCCGCACAGGGCACGGCCTGCAGGGCTACGCCGCGCCGCTGGATACCTCCGCGGGCGGTCTCCAGAATCGCAATTTCCGTGCGCGGATCGCGCAGCACCGCCCGCGCCCCGCCGGGCCCCGAATAGTCGCCCCGGTCGACGATCTCGCGCCCGATGCGCACCCAGTCGGTGCTGCACAGGCCCGGGCGCTTGCCGGCCGCCTCCGCCATGGCGGCCACCAGCCGCACGGTGGTGCTCTTGCCGTTGGTGCCGGTCACCATGCAGGCGGGGACCTCGTGGACCCGCGACCAATCGATGGCCTCTGGCGCGGGTAAACGGGCCCTGTCGAGCAGCAGACAGCCGGCCCCATGGCCGATGGAGATCTGCTCCTCGTCCCACAGGATGCCCAGGCCGCGCTGGCGCGCCGCCGCCTCCAACGCCAGCAGGCTCGGCAGGCTCTGGCGCTCGTAATGCCGGCGCAGCTCGGCCAGCGGCAGCTCCCCCGGCGCCTGGCCCGAAAGCGCGCGCTGGGCGCGGGCGAAGGCCGCTTCGTTGAGCTCTGTGGCGGCATAGAGCACGTCGATGGGCGAAGAGAAGGCCAGGCTGACGCCGATCTGGAAGCGCACCGTGCCTAGACGGGGTCGGGCCAGACCGAGGGCCCCATGCAGCTCGAGCACAGCCCGCTGCCAGGCCTCGATCAGCCCTAGCTGCTCGGCGGGCTCCGCCAGGGCGTCGATGATCGCGCCGGGCCCTGGCAATTGCAGGTTGGGACCGGTGAGGCGCCGAGAGTCCTTGAGCGAGATTTGGCCCATGCTGACAGGCGACGGGGCCCGGCGGCGGGCCGGGCCGGTGATGAGGGGGAGGCGGCTCTGTGGGCCGGATGGGCGGCAAGACCCGGCAGGATCTTGCGGCCAATGGAACGGGGGAGCGGGTGCTCGGACCAGCGCGCCGGGGCAGACCCACCGGCACCGCAGCGGGGCAGCGGCCCGACCCGCAATCGGCCGGTCGGCCCCGCTGCCCAGCAGCCGCGGCCGGTCAATCGGCGGGCTCGTCGCCGTCCCGGGGGGCTAGGATCACGCCGCGCTCGTCGCGGATCAATTGCTCGGAGTTGAAGCGCAGCTGCGGCTCTGCGGCCGGGATCGGGACCAGGTCGGGGCGGCGCCTGGGCTCCAGCGCGACCTCGCGTTCCGAGCGGAACGAGGTGATCTGCTTCCAAGTGCGCTCGATCGCGTCGGCGAACACCAGCAGCAGATCCTCCGGCTGGGCCATTTCGAGCACCGCCTGGACCGCCGGCACCTCGCGCTCGATGATCGTGATCTGGCCCTCCGGCACGCCCGCCTCGCGCAGGGTCCTGGCCAGCATCTGGGGCACGTCCAGGGGGCCGCGGCCGCGCACGTTGTCGTCGCGGCGGCAGATGTAGTGGTCGAAGCGCCCGGCCACCGCCATGGCGATGGCGCGGATGTCCTCGTCGCGCCGGTCGCCGGGGGCCGCCAGCACCAGCAGCCGCCGACCGCGGACCTCGAGTTTTTCGACCAGCTCGACCAGGGCTCGCACCGCCGGCGGGTTGTGGCCGTAGTCCATCAGCACCCGGAAGGGGTGCTCGTCATAGACGTTGAGGCGACCCGGGGCCTGGTTGTAGGTGGTGTCGAAGGTTTCGAGGCCCAGGCGGATGTTCTCCAGGCTGACTCCCATGCTGAAGGCCACCGCCGAAGCGAACATGGCGTTCTGCACGTTGTGGGCGGCCTTGCCGTCCATGGTCGCGGGGATCGTGTGTGCCAGCAGCAGCGGGATGTGGGCGCGATGGTCGTAGATCGTGATCAGGGCGCCGCTCATGGACTGCTCGAGCACCACCGCGCGGCCGCCGGCGCGGATGTGCTCCTTGACCAGGGGATGGCCGGGCACCATGGTCACGTAGCACAGATTCTTGGCCTGGGTGTGGGCGGCCATGCGCAGGCAGTGCTCGTCGTCGGCGTTGAGCACCGCCGTGTCGCGCGCCACCTCGACCACGATGCGCTTGACGCGCGCCAGCTGCTCGAGGGTCTCGATCCCGCGCAGCCCGAGGTGGTCGGGCTGGATGTTGAGCACCGCGCCGACGTCACTGCGCCGATAGCCGAGGCCGCGCTTCAGCAGGCCGCCCCGGGCGGTCTCCAGGACGGCCACGTCGACCGACGGGTCGCGCAGCACGATGCGCGCCGCCGTGGGGCCGGTCATGTCGCCTTCGACCGAGAGTTTTCCATCGAAATAGACGCCGTCGGTGGTGGTCATGCCGACCATGCGGCCGGCCAGCTTGAGGATGTGGCCGACCATGCGCGTGGTGGTCGTCTTGCCGTTGGTGCCGGTGATCGCCGCGATCGGGATGCGCGCCGGGGTGCCGGGCGGGAACAGCATGTCCATCACTGGACCGGCCACGTCTCGCGGGGTGCCCTCCGAGGGCGCCACGTGCATGCGGAAGCCCGGCGCCGCGTTGACCTCGCAGATGCCGCCGCCGACCTCCTTCCAGGAGCGCGTCACGTCCGGGCATAGGAAGTCGATGCCGCACACATCGAGCCCGATCGCCTTGGCCGCGCGCTCGGCCATGGCGCGGTTGTCGGGGTGCACCACGTCGGTCATGTCGATCGACGTGCCGCCGGTCGAGAGGTTGCCGGTCGAGCGCAGGAACACCAGCTCGCCCGCGGGCGGCACGCTGTCGGGGCCATAGCCTTTGCTTTCGAGCAGCCGCAGAGCCTGATGGTCAAGCTCGAGCCGCGTCAGCACCTTCTCGTGACCGATGCCCCGACGCGGATCTTGGTTGGTCAGCTCGACCAGCTCGCGCACGCTGTGTCGCCCGTCGCCGACCACGTGCCCGGGCATGCGCTTGGCCACCGCGATCAGCTTGCCGTTGACCACCAGCATGCGATGGTCGTAGCCCTGGAGAAAACTCTCCACCAGCACCGCCCGACTGTGCTCGCGGGCCAGTTTGAAGGCCGCGCGCACTTGCTCCGCGTCGGTCATGCCGATCGAGACCCCGCGCCCATGGTTGGCGTCCAGGGGCTTGACGACCACCGGGAACCCGAGCCGTTCGGCGGCCTTGATGGCGCGCTCTTCGTCGTGCACCAGCCGCTGGCGCGCCACGGGCAGGCCCAGATCGCCCAGGATCCGGTTGGTTTCCTCCTTGTCGCTGGCGATCTCGACGGCGATATGCCGCGTTTCGCTGGTGATCGTGGCCTGGATGCGCTTTTGGTACTTGCCATGGCCCATCTGGACCAGGCTGTAGCGGTTGAGGCGCAGCCAGGGGATGTCGCGGGCCTCGGCGGCCTGGATCAGCGACGCGGTCGAAGGGCCGAAGGTCAGGCGCTGCGCCATGCGGATGAACTCCTCCTGGGCGCGCTTCCAGTCGAACTGCTCGTCCCCCGGCTCGACATGGGCCAGCTCCGCCGGCAGCAGGCTGTTGATCAGTCGGCAGGCCAGGCGCCCTGCTTCGAGTCCGACCTCCTCTTCTTCGTAGTCGTAGACCACATGGTACTCACCGGGCACGCCGGTGCCTCGGGTCTTGCCGAAGGTCACCTTGGCCCCGGCGGTGTTCTGCACCTCGATGGCGCAGTGTTCGAGCACGTGGCCGAGCCAGGTGCCGCCGTCCTCGCGCAGGCGCCGCAGGAAGCCGCCCTCGACCGCGTGCGAGCAGCCGTGCTCTGCCAAACCCGGCAGGGCCTGGAGCAGCTTTTGGATGAAACCCTCGCCCAGTCGGCCCGTGGGCCAGTCCTCGAGCGCCCCCAGTTCGACCGTCAGGCCGATCAAGCGCCAATTCGCGTAGATGTTCGGACCCAGGTAGACCGAGCTGCTGACGATCTTCATCGGGGGGGCGGATGGCAGTTGGCCGCGCTGTCGCGGACGGCGACGTCCGTATCAAGGTAGCGTCAAGTCGAGACCGCGGGGCTCAGGTCGGGCGAATCGTCGGCGCAACGGCCGGGTCGTCGTCACCCAACGAGCGTGCCGGGCGGCGGCGCGGGCCGGGCCGCCGCGCTCGGGCCTTGGCTCCCCTGGGGCAGACCGAACTGCTGGCGCCGGCACCGCCTGGCTCGACGTCCGCGCGGCTGCGAACGCCGAGGGCTTTCGCCCACGCCGGAACCCTGCCCAGCGCATCTGGGCTCCGATCGTCGCCACCCGCCGTCCGGCGCGCTCCGAGCTTTTGATTCGCGGGGGTCTGAACCTCGAATCGGCCCGCCGCGGGCCCCTCGAGCCGGCGGCGCCGCCGGAACTGTCGCGATGCCCCTCAACGGGTTGCCACGGCGCCCGGGTCGGCCTTCTTGGTCTGGGTGTTGTAGGTCCCGCCCTGGATCAGCACGTGGATCCTCACGTTGATCAGCGAGACCGGCTCCTGGCGCTTGGCGGAATCCATCGACGAAAAGGCCAATTCGCTCGGATCGACGACGGTGATCGCGCCGGTGCCGACCACCTCGAACGTTTCGTCGGGGGCGATGAAGGCGGCGGTGTCTTCGTCGAGGCCGATGCCCGTGGCGAAGGGGTTGAAGGCCAGGGCGGTCAGCAGGCGGCCGAGCCGGTCCCTTTGCCGGAAATGCTGGTCGACGACCACCGTGTTGGTCAGGCCCAGGCCGGGCGCCAATTGCACCATGTTGGCGCGCGGCGTCGCGCCTTCATCGCCGAAGGCGATCATGTGCTCGGAGATGTAGGCGGCGCCGGCGGAGGTGCCGGCCACGTGCAGACCCTCGGCATTGCGCTGGCGCAGCAGGCGGCCGACCGGCGTGCCGCCCAGGGTGGTCGAGAGGCGCAGCTGGTTGCCGCCGGTCAGGAACACGGCGCTGGCCTTTTCCAGCTTTTCGAGCCAGTCCTTGCGCTGGCAATCCTGGCGCGTGTCGAAGGGCAGGCTGTAGGCCTTGGCCACGCCGAGTTCCTCGAACAGCTCGACGTAGCGATCGCCGGTGTCCTTGAGACGCGAAGCGGTCGGGATCACCGCCACGCGGGCTTCTTTGCCGCCGGCGCGCTCCACAAAGACCTTCAAGATCGCCGGATCGCGCACCTTTTCTTCGGCGCCGCCGATGGGCACGATCCAGCCGCGGCGCGGGTTGTAGACGAAATCGCGGGAACTCACGGGGGGGGCTGCACGGGCTGCCGGGGGCAGCGATCGGCGCGCGGGGCGGCGCCGCTGGGGTCAGGAGCCTTCGAAGCGGCCGCGCACCCGCAGCTGACCCTGCTCCAGCAGGACCCGTCCACGGGCCACGACCAGCCAGGGCAGGCCGCGCTCGTCCAGGGCGACGCAATCCGCGTCGGCGCCTGGGCGCAGGTGCCCCTTGGCTTCGAGGCGCAGCAGTCTAGCGGGGCTCGCGGTGAAGGCGGGCAGCACGTCTTCGAGGCAGAGCCCGCCGCGCAGCGCTTCGCCCAGGGTCTGGAGCAGGCTGGCCGGGTCGCCCACGTCGAAGCCGCTGACCCGTCCTTCGGCGTCGAAGCGCGGCAGGCAGCCGCCACCGTCGGAGGAGACGGTCAATCGCTCGATGGGCAGGCCGGCCGCCAGGAAGCGCCGCAGGCCCTCGGCCGCGCCGTAGGCGTCCTCGCCGTCGGCCACCGGGAAGGCCGTCACGTCGATGGCCGCCCCGCGGCGGGCCAGCTCGAGGGCCTCCTCGAACAGGGCCCGGCGGCGGTTGACGTGGGTCGGATGGAACACCCGCGCGGGCAGCTCCGAGCGCTCCAGCGCGGCGAAGACCGGCTGCAGGCCGCGCGGGCCGTCGCCGAGGTGCAGGTGCAGGATGCCGGCCTTGCCGGTCATCAGGCCGGCCACGTGGGCGTCGGCGGCCACGCGCAGGAGCTCGTCCAGGGTCGGCTGGCTCGAGCGGTGGTCGGAGAGGGCCAATTCGCCCACGCCCAAGCAGCGCTCGAGGCAGCAGATGTCGCGCCGCGCCGAGCCGGTCAGGGTGCGCAGGGGCAGGTGGTAGCCGCCGGTCCAGAACCAGGTCGAGAGGCCCTCTTCGGACAGGCCCTGAGCCACGGCGGATAGCTCCTCGATCGAGCGCAGCGTGTCGTCCGTGCCGAGCAGGCCCACCGCCGTGGTCACGCCGGCCGCCACGTAGCGCGATAGGCCCGGGGCCGGCACCCGCGAAGCGAAGCCCGCCTCGCCGCCGCCCCCGGTCAGGTGCGCGTGGCAATCGACCAGACCCGGGATCAGGCGCCGTCCGGCCAGGTCGATGGTCTGGACCGGCAGGCCGGCGGGCCAGACCGGGCGCTCGGGGCCGCTCCACAGGACCCGGCCGCCGCCCAGGACCAGGGTTTGGCGGCCGCGGGGCTCCGGATCGAAGAGCAGGGCGTCGGTCAGGCAGATCAGGGCCGGTCCCGGGGCGGGGCGCATGGGGGAGAGGCTAGCAGGCGGCTTGCGGTGCACCGGGCGCTCGCTCCATCCCGGCCGCGGGCCAGCGGGGGAGCACGACGGTCCCGGGCGGGGTGGGGCGCTCGGAACCGACAGGCCCAAGCGCATCGACCCGAGCGGAGCCCGCGGCCTCAGAGCTGCTCACCCGCATGCCTTCGGGCCGCCAAGTGGCTGTTGCAGAGGTTCGGATCGCCGCGGCGCGTAGATGATTTTTTCCGAGCCTCCGGGGCGGGCAAGCGGTCGGGGGCGGGCTGAGGTCGAAGTCGGGGCGGAGACCGGGGCGGGGGCTCCCGACCGCAGCCCCGCCCCGGCGGCCCGGCTGCTCGGGGCCGGGGGCTGCTCCTGCGGCGCCCCGATCCGGCCCCGGGAGGCGCGCCGCGGTCCGGGGAACCCAAAGCGCCCCTGATTCCCGCGGCGCGGCAGCCCCCCTGCCAGCCGCTGGCTTCCAAACCGGCCCTCTCGCGGTACGCCTTGGCTCCCGAAGAGAGGCTCCCCGGGCCCCTAAGAAGCCCTGAACCGCCTAAGATCCACCGTGCGGACCGGCCGGAGAGGAACGGCCGCCCGCGCCGCTCCGCCCTTGCCCCGGGCACGCCGCACAAGCCCCGACTGCACCCGCACGCTCCCGCTCCGGGAGCCGCGCCAATGCATCCCCGCTCCGTCCCCCTGGCTCTGGCTTGGACCATCGCCCTGGCGTTTGCCGCGCCCGCGATGGCTCAGCAGCTCGAGCTGCCGCCCGAGATCGGCCTGCAATGGCAACAGGAGCTAGACGGGCTCTCCTTCGGCTTCGAATTCCCCCTGGCCAGCGTGGCTTTGCCCGGGCCGAACGGCGACTGGTGCGTCTCCGCGGGCCGGATCGCCTCGCCCTACGCCATCGAACGCCGAGGTGCCCAGGGCGGCGCCGTGCTCTGGCGCTTCGAAGCCCCCCATCCGATCGGCCAACAGCTGGTCGCCGCGCCGGATGGCTCGGCGGTTTACGCCCTGGCCTACGACGCCTCGGAACCCGCCTTCCGCCGGGCCAGCGTGTTGGCCCTGCGAAGCAGCGACGGCGCCTTGCTGTGGGAGAACTTCCTGACCTCCTGGTCCGGCACCGCCCTGGTCCAGGAGCCCAGCGGACTCGCGATCTCCCCCGACGGCGCGCGCGTGTTCGCCCTGGGCTCCGAAACCGAGCTGCAAAGTCCGCCCGTGGGGTTCGGGACCGTCGGCGCCTTCCGCGCCAGCGACGGCTTCCTCGAGTGGTTCCAGCGCCGCGGGCCGGGCGATCAGCCCTCCTTCGCCTTCGAGGCCTTGGCTTTCGAACCTGATCCCGCCCTGCCCGGCGGCGGCCGTGTGCTGGTCGCGGGCGGCAACGGCATCTCCCAGGGCGGCTCCCTGTGGGCCGAGGCCTTCAGCGCCGCCCAAGGGCTCCCGCTCTGGCAGCGCAGCGCCGTGGGCGGGCGGGTGCGCTGCGCGGCCGCCGCGGGCGGCCGGGTTGCGATCGGGCTCGAGCGCGGCAGCGGCGGGGCCAGCCTGTGGTGCCTCGCCAGCGCCGACGGCCTGCCGCTGTGGTTCTCCAACGCGGACGAGGAGGTCGTCGACCTCGCTTTCGCGAGCCTGCCGGGCGGCGGCGAACGTTTGGTCAGCGCCGGCCTCCTGGACGGCCCGACCCTAGCGACCAAGAACCTGCTGACCCTGCGCGCCTTCGAGCCCAGCTCGGGCGCGCCGCTGTGGGTCCAGCCCTGGAACACGCCCTGGGGCAGCCCGGGCTCGATCGACGTGGACGGGCTCGATCCCTTGCGCCTGCTGGCCGCCGATGGAAGCGCCGGGCGCGTGTGGGTCGGCGCGGGCCGCGGCCCCTTCGAGGGGCCCGAGGATTTCGTGGTGTCGGCCTTCGAGCTGGCCAGCGGCGCGCCGCTCTGGTCGCGGTCCGTAGACGTGACCCCGGCCCAGATCGGCCAGGGGCTGCGCTCGTTGACGCTCTCCGCCGATGGCCAGCGGCTGCTGGCCCTGGGCGACGATGCGGGCCCGGTCGATCTGCAGGGCCTGCGCCTGGAGAGCTTCGGGGCCGCCGACGGCGCTCCCCAGTGGATCGCCACCTGGAACCAGGGCAGCTCCAGCGCCAACCCCCCGATGGACCTCTTGGAGCACGCCGCCAGCGACTCGGTATTCGTGCTCTCGCGGCTCAACTTCGGCATCTACTTGGTCGCTTGCCTCGATGCCTCCAGCGGCCTCGAGCGCTGGAACGCCTCCGTGACCTTCCCGGGCAACGTCAATCCGGATCTGCTGCCGCGCTTGGCCCTGGGCGATGGGGGCGCGGTCTTGGTGCTGTCCCTGCCGGGCGATGATCTGACCGAGGTGGTGGCCTTCGATGCCGGCAGCGGAACCCAGCTGTGGCAACGCTTCACCGGCTCGGCCGGCCCCGTGGGCCAGCCCGGGCGGATCCTGGCCGCTGCCCCGCAGGCAAGCGAGCTCTACATCGCCCTCGATTCGAGCGCCGGCCAGGCGGGCCTGCGGATCGAGAGCTGGAGCCTGATCGACGGCTCGACCCTTTGGGAGCGCGATCTGGGCGTTCCCGGGTTCCAGGATCAAGTGGCCGCTTTGGCCCTCGACCCGAGCGGCAAACGCTTGGCGGTCGCCGCCACCCGTCGACGGGTCAGCGGCGGCCCGCAGAACAGCGATCTGCTGCTGGTCGGCGTCGACACCGACGCGGGCCAAGTCCTGCTGGCGGCCAGCTTCGGCGATCCGCAGCAGACCGAAGAGGCCCGCGCCCTGGCGATCACCCCCGACGGCCGGCGGGCATCGATCCTCGGCCAGCGCGGCGGCCCGAGCGGCCCCCTGCTGGTGGCCGAATACGACCTGGCCGCGGGCTTCAACTGGTCGCGGACGATCGATGCGCCCGGCGGATTGCGGGCCGAGCAAGCGCTCTACAGCCTCCAGGCGACGACCCTGGTGATCGCCGCGGAACAGGGCGGCGGTTTCGCCCCGCAAACCGTTTTGCAGGGCCTGCTCGGCGCCAACGGCGCGCCGCTCTGGCAGCGCTCCCTGCCCGGACCGGGGGGCGCCGAGGTCGCCGACCTGGCCCTCGGGGCCGATGGCCTGACGGTCTTCAGCGTGGGCACCTCGGGCCTCGGGCTGCCGAACGGCGCGCGGGCCTTCGTCGCGGTCCACGACGCCCTCGACGGCGCCCCGCTCTGGCAGGCGGCGGTCGACACGCCGCCGCCCGCCGCGGGCTTCTTCCTGGACGACGTCGGCCGCGGCCTGGCCCTCAGCGACGATGGGCGTTCCCTGTTCGCCGCCGCCGGCGTGTGGAGCGGCGCGACCTTCACCGACACCCTGCTGCTGCGCCTGCGCCTGGCCGAGCTGCTGATCAGCCCGCCGGCGATCTCCCTGTCGAGCGGTGGCGCCCAAGCCCTGCGCCTGCGCGGCGGGCCGGCCCTGGCGGGCGACGCTTACCTGCTGCTCGGCTCCGCCTCGGGGACCGCGGTCAGCCTGAGCTTCGACGGCTTCCCGCTGCCGCTGCAGATCGACGGCTACACCCAGTTCCTGGCCGGCGGTTTTGCCGGCTCGCTGCTGCAAGGCGGCACGGGCCTGCTCGATCCCCTGGGCCGCGCCGGCGCCAGCCTGACCATTCCCCCGGGCCTGGCCCAGGGCCTGGCCGGCCTGACCCTGCACCACGCCTGGCTCTCGGTCGACCTCTCCGGCGGTTTCGCCGTCAGCTGGATCTCGAATCCCGCGCCGCTGACGCTGTGGCCTTGATCTGCGGCCGGGCCCTGCCGGCTGAACCGCGTTCGAGCCAGCGCGACGCCCTGCGGGCCTAGCCCGCCGGGAACAGGCCCAGGGACAGGGCCAGGTTCTGGTTGCTGGAGGCGCAGAAGACCGAGTGCATGGCGGTCGCCAAGCGGCCGTGGTTGGGCAGCAGGATCAGGTCGCCGGGGTGCAAGATCGCGGCGTGGCCGCGCTCGGCCAGGAAACCCAGGAATTCCGGGGCTTGGTCGATCAGGGGGCCCAGGCGGCCCTGGCCCGGCAGGCCCAGTTCGCGCCGCAGGGCCAGCGGATCGGCAGCCAGGCCGTCGAGGGCTTCGAGGGCGCCGCTGGGGGCGAGCTGCTCGAGCACCCAGGGCGCTTCGCCGCGCGCCAGCTCGGCGCGGAACTCGAGCGCGCGGCGAGCGAGGTCCGCGATCGAGAGCGCGGCCCAGGCGGTGCGCCCGGCGAGCTGGGCGAACAGGACCCCGCGCTGGGCGTCGTCCTGCTCGCGGAAGGCGTCGTGGTGGAAGCGCGCGCCGCCCTCTCGCCGATTCCAATACAGGATGTCCTGGGACGGGCGCAGCGGTGCGTCGAAGACCTCTGCCAGGGCGGCCCACAGGCGGCGGTCGCCGGCGATCGCCGCCCGTTCGGGCCACAGGCGCGCGGCCAGGCGTGCCACGGCCTCGAGCCCGCGCGGATCGGGATTGTCGTCGTCGTCGACCTCGCGGCCAAAGCCCAGGCGCAGGCGCAGGGAGGCGTCGCCGGGATGGTCGGAAAGCCGCCCGAGCTTGGCCCACAGGGGTGGCCCGTCCGGCGGCAGGAACTTGGCGCGCAGCAGCAGCTTGGCCAGGTCGCGCTGTGGGTCCTCCAGGGGCGCGAGCTCGTCGAGCAGCACGAACTCGCTGCCGCGGGCTCCGAGCTGCCCGGCGATCCAGGCGCGCAGTTCGCGCGCGGGATCCAAAGCGGCGGCGAAACGCGCCGGGAGGCGTTCGCTGCGGAACAACTCGCTGCGCCAGCGCGGCAGGGCCTCGGACAGCCAGCCGCGCCAGACCAGCGGGCGGGCCTCGCGCACGCGCTGGCGCTGGCGAGACGCGCGCGGCAAGCGCGCCCGCGGATCGAGCTCCTCGGGCAGCTCGATCCAGCGCCCGCACCAGCGCCCGCGGCGCTCGAGCGCCACCTCCAAGGGCCCCAGGCGGGCCAGCTCGGCCTCGATCTCCGGCTCCTCGTCCTCGAGCCGCCGCAGCACCGGCCGCGCGCCTTCGATCGGCAAGCGCTCCGGGTCCGCCAACAGCTCGGCCAGGGCGGGAAACGCCAACGCCGAGGAGCCCTCAGGCTCGCCGTCGCTCATCGGCTCGGCCCCGCTTCGAGCCCTTCCAGAGCCGCCACGCGGCTGCGGAAGGCCGCGCTCAGCGCGCACTTCTGGCGCCGCGCGTTGTCCCAGCCCACCAGCCAGGCCTCGGCCTCGGCGACCGGCTGCCCGTCGGCGCCGAGGATGCGGTAGGCCTGCTCGAAGGAACTGGTCCCGAGCCGCGTGGTCGCCACGGCCACGCGCCATTGCTCGCCGCCGCGTCCGGGGCGCAGGAAGCGCAGATTGCACTGCGCCAGCACGAAGGGAAACTGCCCCGCCTCCAGGAGCCCCAGGCGGCCGAAATAGGCCAGCCGGGCCTCTTCGAGCAGCGTCAGGTACACGGCGTTGTTGAGCACGCCCTGGTTGTCTTCGTCCGACCAGCGCGTGGAGGTCGCGGCCTCGAAACGGAAGCGCTCGGGCGGCGGCAGGAGCGGCGTTTGCATGCCGAGCTCAGGGCCGGCCGGCCAGGACCTGGCCCAGGAAGCGGCGCGTTTCGGCCCAAGCCGCGGAGGCAGCGGCCGAGTCGTAGCGCTGCCCCGAGGGATTGGCGAAGGCGTGGTCGGCGTCGTAGCGATGGATCTCGTGGGCCACGCCGGCGGCCACCAGCCCGCGCTCGAAGCCGTCGACGTCGGCCGGCGTGATGCTCTTGTCCTGGTTGGCGAAGATGCCCAGCACGCGCGCCCGGATGCGGCCCAGCTGCGCGGGATCGTCGATCAGCTTGCCGTAGTAGACCACCGCGCCGTCGAGCTCCGGCAGCAGCAGCGCCGAGCGCAGGGACCAGTGCCCGCCGAAGCACCAGCCGATCGAGGCCGTGCGCGGCGCGCGCAGCACCTCGCGGGCGTAGCGCTCGCCGGCCAGCACGATCTGCTCGCTGGCGCCGCCGTCCACGGCGCGCATCAGGGCCATGGCCTGCTCGGCGTCCTTGGCGCTCTGGCCGCCATAGAGGTCGAGGGCCAGGGCCGTATAGCCCTCGGCCGCCAGCCGATCGGCCCAATGCCGCACGTTGGCGTTGAGGCCCCACCACTCGTGGATCACCAGCACCACCGGGGCGGGCTCGGCCCCCGTGCGGCCCTGGGCCGGGGACAGGTAGGCCGGGGCCAGGCCCGGCGCGATCTCGACCATCCTGCCGACGGCCGGTGGGGGCGTGCTCTGGTCGAGTTCGTGCAAAGCGGCGAACTCCGCCTCGCTCATGCCCCCGAGGGGCTGGGCCCCGTTGTCGTTGGTCGGCCCCGAGCGGCAGGCCGAGAGGCAAAGCAGGACGGGCAGTGCGATCAGGAGCGTGCGCAGCGGCATGGGGCGTCGGGGTCGGGGGCCGGGTCGACAGGCTACTCTGCCGCGGCCATGGTCCCCGCGATCCGCTTCGATCCCCACCCGCTGGCTCGCCCAGCCGTCCTCGCGATCGAGTTCCCGGCGCCGCTGGGCGAGCTTCCGGCGCGCGCGCCCGGGGTCGCGCCCCTGGCCCCCGAGCTGCCGGAGGAGCTGCGCCAAGCGGTGCGGCAGATGCTGCGCCACGGCGGCTACAAACCCACCGGCCGCGGCAAGCCCTCCTCCGAGTACCTGGCCCGCGCCGCCGCGGAAGGCCAGTTCCCGGCGATCAACGCCCCGGTCGACGCCGGCAACCGGGTCAGCCTGGAGAGCGGCCTGCCGATCTCGGTGATCGACCTGGAGCGCGCCCAGGAGCCGCTGTCGATCCGCCTGGCGGGGCCGGGCCAGGATTACGTCTTCAACGCCTCCGGCCAGACCATCGACGTGGAAGGTCTGCTGTGCCTATTCGACGCCCAGGGGCCCTGCGCGAACGCGGTCAAGGATGCCCAGCGCACCAAGACCACGCCCGCCTCGCGGCGCTGTCTGCTGGTGGTCTGGGGGCTGGCTCAGGACGCGGAACGCACCCGCGCGGCCCTCGAGCGCCTGCGCGGCGAAATTCCGCAAGCGCGCATCGAGACCGTTGCGCTGGACGGCTGAGGGGCAGCTTGCCGTGCTCGCCCTGGGCCTGAATCGAGCGCGGGGCTGCTGCCAAGAAGTTGGCTCGCCCCAGGCGCGGCGAGTTTTTCCCGATTCGGAGGTCGTGAGCCACGCTGCCTGGAAACGCGAGATCTGATTCCGCGGCGCCCAGGCTCCGGACCGCAGGGATCGAGAAGCCCCCCGAGCCCCTAAAAGCCAGCGGCCCGGGCTGGGCCCGAGCCGCGAGATCGCCGGTGGCAAGCCCTCGGGCGACCGTCCGGCCGCCCGCGAATCGGATCAGCCCGGCTTCGCCAGCGCGGCTTCGATCGCTTGGCGCAATTCGGCGCTGCTGGGCTTGACCGAGTGGGGGAAGAACGCGATCGCTTGCCCGTCGCGGCCCACCAGATACTTGCCGAAGTTCCAGCTGGGCAGCGAGCCCGTGGCGCCGCCCAGGTAGGCGAACACCGGCGACTGATCCGGCTGGGCCTTGGTGACCGACTTGGCGAACAGCGGGAAGCTGACCTGGTACTTGCTCGTGCAGAACTCGCGGATCTGGGCCGCGTCGCCGAATTCTTGGTTCCCGAAGTCCCCGCTGGGGAAGCCCAGCACGACCAGGCCGCGGTCTTTGAACTCCTGATAGATCTGCTCGAGACCTTCGTACTGCGGCGTGTAGCCGCACTTGCTGGCGGTGTTGACGACCAGAGCCACCTGGCCGCGGTAGGCCGAGAGGTCGGCCGGCTGACCTTCGAGGGTGGTGGCGTTGAGGGCGTAGAGGCCGCCGTTCTGGGCGGTGGTTTGGGCAGCGCTCTGCATGGCTTCGGGGGCGGGGCTGGAGCAGCTGGAAAGGGCCAGGGCGGCGCCGGACAGCAGCAGGTGGATGCAGGTCTTGATCATGATTTCTTGCGTCGCAGGCTCTCCAGCGCCTCGCGGGCCTTGAGCAAGCCCCGGCGGGCGTGGGTCTTGACGGTGCCGAGGGGCAGGCCGGTCTTGGTGGCGATCTCGGGGTGGGTCAGGCCGTCGATCAGAGCCAGCTCGAGCACGCGGACCTGTTCGGGCTTGAGCTCCTTGAGCACGCTGGAGGCCAGGGCCGCCTCGTCGGAGAGGGCCGCCTGATCGAAGACCGAGGGGCTGGCGTCGGCGTACTCTTCGTCGATCTCCGAAGACTCCGCGCGCCGGCCCTGGCGCCGGGAGCGGTCGATCGCCCGGCGGCGGGCCACCATAGCCACGAAGGCCACCTCGCTGGAGCGCTCCGGATCGAAGCGATCCGCGCTGCGCCACAGCTCGATGAACACTTCCTGGGCCAGGTCCTCGGCTTCCTGTGTGTCGCGGCAGCTCTTGCGGGCGATGTTCCAGACCAGGCCCGAATACGCCTGGAGGCAGGCCTCCACGGCCTGGGAATCGCCCTGCGCGATGCGGGGGAGGAAGGGGGGTGACAAGGCCGGCGAGTGGGCTTTGGGAGCGGCCTCCGTACGGGGGCGCTGGTCGATGTATGACCCGGCGGGCACCGTCTGAGGCTGTTCCTGGGCGGTCAACGGCAAGAGCGGCATCTCACGCGTCGGCCAAGAGCAGCAATCGACTGCGATCGGATACCACGACTCCACCCGGTCGCTCCAAGGTGATCGCAAAGCGCCATGCTTCTTGGACCGCGATTTTGGGATCGATGGCCACCAGCTGGTCGGCCGCCGCCCGGATGTCGAAGACCCCGCCGTCGATCGGCGTGGCATCGCTCAGGGAGCGGTCGAAAATCCAGAGCTGGTACTGCATCTGTCCAGGATCATTCTCAGGCAAGCCCGAGAAGCGCATGTAACCCCGGCCCTCGTCGGAATTCCAGACTAACTCCCCGGAAACTTCGCTGTTTTGGACCAGCGGGTCGCTAAGTGCATTCCAAGGGATCCTTATCGTCCCATTGAGGGTCAACAGGCGGTTCAGATCCAGCTGCTCATCCGGCCCTTCAAGCAGCCCTTTCAGCACCGCGGAGCGGTCCTCCGACTCGGCCAGACGGATGCGCAGGTCGGCCAGCTCCCCGCGGGCCAGGGCCAGCTCTTCCAGACGGTCGGCGCGCTCCAGGCGCAGGCTGTCCAGCTCGCTGCGCAGGCGGTCCCGCTCGGCGATCACGTCGCGCAGCTCGATTTCGAGCCGCGCCCGCCCGCTCTCGGCGGTCTCGGCCCGCTGGCGCTCGGTCCCGGCAGCCCTCCGGGCGTCCCCCAGGGCGGCGCTCACCTGGGCCAATTCCATCCGTCCGCTCTGCTCGCTGGAGCGCAGCCGCTGGACGTCTTGGGTGCTGAAGAACCACAGGGCGGCGGCCGCCGCCGCGAGCCCGAAACCGAGCGGCGTCAGCCAACTGCGGCGGGTGGGCCGGGGGCCGCTGGCGTTTCGATTCTGGAGCGGGATCACCACACCGGAACCGGTTGCAGGACCCTTGCCGGTGCCGGCGCGGGCCGCTTCGATCTCTTTCTGCAGGCGCCCCCGCAGGCGCTGCTCGAAGCCCTTGGGGGGCTCCAAAAGGGGTTTACCGGCCGTGAGGGCCAGGACCAGGGCTGCAGCGGCGCGCTCGCGGGCGAAACGGGACTCGGACAGGCTCTGCGGGGGCACAGAGGCGCTGAGGCGCTCGAGCTCGCGAGCCTCTTCGGCCGGCAGTCCGGCCAAGGCGTCCAGGTCCAGCAGCTCGTCCAGGCGCTGGTTGGGATCCAGGGAAGTCATGTGCTCAGGCGCGATTTCGCGCGCCATTCCGGCTCGGATTCGCCGAGAAAGGAAGCTGTTATCAAAAAGTGCGGGCGCGGTCCTGGCTGTCCAGGTCCGCGCCGGCGTTTGTCCAAACCTGGGTCAGGGCAGGAGCACGGAGTCGATCACGTGGATCGTGCCGTTGCTGGTTTCGAGGTCATTGATGACCAGGGTCGCGCCGCCGACTTGCAGGCGGCCGCCGTCGATGCGCAGCCGCAGATTGCCCCCTTGGAGGCTGGTCAGGCTGCCCGCGGCCACGGCCTCATCCGCGGCCAGGCGGCCGGGGACCACGTGGAAGGTCAGGATCTCGGTCAGCTTGCCCTTGTTGGCCGGCTCCAGCAGGGAAGCCAAGACCTTCGGGTCGAGCTTGGCGAAGGCGGCGTCGGTCGGGGCGAAGACCGTGAAGGGGCCCGGGCCGGACAGGGTCTCGACCAGGCCGGCGGCGCCCAGGGCCTTGGCCAGGGTGGTGAACTGGCCGGCGCCGACAGCGGTCTCGACGATGTTCTTGGTGCTCGGGATCAGCACGCGGTCGATGACGTGGACGATGCCGTTGCTGGCGCGCACGTCGGCCTGGGCCACGATCGCGCCACCGATCTGGACGGTGCCCTCGGCCACGTCGATCGGCAGGCGCTGGCCCGACAGGGAGCGCACGCCGCTGCTGCGCACGACGTCGGCGGCCGGAACGCTGGCGCCGATGACATGGTGCTTCAGCACCGCTTGCAGCTCGGCCTTGTTCTTGGGATCGGTCAGATGGGCGACCAGCTTGGGATCGAGTTTGGCGAAAGCCTCGTCGGTGGGGGCCAGCACGGTCAGGGGGCCCGGGCCCGCCAGCACGCCGGCCAGATCCGCGGCCACGACCAGCTTGACCAGGGTGTTGTGAACGCCGGTGGACTTGGCCAGATCGACGATGTTGGGAGCCGCTTGGGCCGGGGCGGAGACGACCTGGGCGGCGGCCTTCGAGCTGCACTGGCTCGGGCACTGCTGTCCGCCGGGCGTCAGCGCGGCGATCAGGGCGGTGGCGGCGAAGCCGAAGGAGAGGAAAAGGGGGCTGCTCATGGCTCGGATGGGTGGAGGTTCTGGTTCGGTGGGTCCGTTCAGTGGACGGCAGGGGATTCGTCGAATGCACGGGGGCTGGATTCGTCCAAATCCCCGAAGCCCGTGCGCTCAGGGGCCGGCTTGCGGCTAGACCCGGGATTGGGCCTGGGTTTCGCGGGCGCTTGCTGGCCGTCCCGGCCCGCCCACCGGGCCACCGGGAGCCTTCAGGTTCCGGCGCGACTGTCTGTATTCCGGCGCCCGCTTCCGGGCTGCGCAGGTTGAGGGTGCCTGCCGCCGGTGTCCCGAGGTCGCTTCCAGGCCCTACGATTGATCCTTATGGCCTCTCAGCACGACGCGGGTTCCCAGCACTCGGGCCCCGCGGAGACTCCCTCCGATTCAGGCCGGCCCTCGGAGCAACAGCCGGACTCGGACTCCAACCGCAGCACCGCCGAGTTTCGCCGCACCGATGAAGCGGCGCCGCGCGAGTGGACCCTGCCCGATGGCAGCCGGACGTCGCTGCATTCGATCGGCGAGGTGGCCGAGGCCTCCGGCATATCGCCGGACACCCTGCGGGTGTGGGAGCGCCGCTACGGCCGGCCCGAGCCGGTGCGTTTGCCCTCCGGACACCGCCGCTACACCGGCGAACAACTGCGCTGGCTGCGCCGCATCGCGGAGGCGATGGCCCTCGGCATCCGGCCCCAGGCCGCGCTGCGCGTCGGCGACGAGGAGCTCGACCGGCTGATCCGCGAGAATTCGAGTGTCAAAGAGCTGTCCCCCGAAGTGGCGGCTCTGATCGAGCTGGTGCGCGAGTTCCGCGGCGATTCGATGACCGAGCGCCTGCTCAACGATTGGCACCGCCTGGGCGCGCGCGGCTTCATCGACCAGCGGGTCGCCCCTCTGCTGGTGCACATCGGACGCGGCTGGGCCGACGGAAAGCTGGACGTGCGCCACGAGCACTTCGCCAGCGAGATCCTGACCGATCTGCTGCGCTCCCTGCGCGCGGGCATCGCCTCGTCCTCCGAAGGCCCGGTGGTGCTGTTCGCCACCCTGCGCAACGAACAGCACGGCCTCGGTCTGCAGATGGCCGCGCTGGTGGCCAGTCTGCGCGGAGCCACCGCCCGCATCCTCGGCACCGACACGCCGATCGAGGAGGTCGCCCTGGCGGCCCAGGAGCTGGGCGCGCGCGCCGTGGCCATTTCGGTTTCCTTGGCCCAGGGCGGGGTCGAAACCGATCGGTCGCTCTCCGAGCTGCGTCGGCGCCTGCCCCCGGACATCGCCCTGGTGGTGGGCGGGGGAGGCGCCCGCGGAATCCGCCGCGGTCCCCGCGGCGTCGATTTCGTCGACGACTTCGCGGCCTTCGAGCGCTGGCTCGAACCGCTGCTGGAGGCCTGAAGCCCGTGGAGGCCGAGCGAGAGGCGGGCTCCCCGGGGCGCGCCCAGGCCCCGATCTTGGTGGTGGGCGCGGGGCTGGCCGGTCTGTCCTGCGCGCGGACCCTCGCCAGCGCGGGCCTGTCCGTGCGGCTCCTGGAGGCGGCCGATCAGGTCGGCGGCCGCCTGCACACGCGGCGCCAGGAGGGCTTCCAGATCGACCGCGGCTTCCAGGTCTTGACCGACGCCTATCCGGAGGCGCGCTCCCAGCTCGACCTGCCGGCGCTCGAGCTGGCCGCCTTCGAACCCGGCGCCCTCGTGCGCTGGCGCGGCGGTTTCGTGCGCTTCGCCGATCCGTTCCGCCAGCCGCTGCAGGCCCTGCCGGCGCTCTGGCGCGGCCCCGGGACGCCCCTCGATCGCCTGCGCGTGCTGCGCCTGCGGGCGCGGGCGCTGCGCGGACCCCTGGATGCGCTCTGGCGCCGTCCCGAGCGATCCAGCCGCGAGCTGCTCTCCGAACTCGGCTTCAGCCCGGCCTTCGTCGACGGTTTCCTGCGTCCGTTCTTGGGCGGGATTTTCCTCGAGTCCGACCTGGAGACCTCGAGCCGCGTGCTCGATTTCGTCTGGCGCATGTTTTCGATGGGGCGCGCCTGCCTGCCGGCCCGCGGCATGCAGGCGATCCCCGAGCAGCTCTCCGCCGGCCTGCCGCGCGGCACGGTCGAATTGGGCCGCGCCGTGGCCGGGCTCGAGCGCGAGGCCGGCCTGTGGCGCCTGCGCTTGGCCGGCGGGATGCCCCTCGTCGCTTCAGAGCTCGTCCTGGCGGTCGACGGCCCGGCCGCGGCGCGCCTGCTCGGCTGCTTGCCGGGCGGCCCCGCCCTCAGCCCGCCCGCCATGCGCGCGGTCGCCCAGCTGGCCTTCGCCGCGCCGACCGCCCCGGTCAGCGCGCCGCTCTTGGTGCTCAACGGCAGCGGCCAGGGCCGCATCGCCCACCTATGCGTGCCTTCGCGGGTGCAGCGCAGCTACGCGCCCCTCGGGCAAGAGCTGGTGGCGGTGACTCTGCTGGGCGATCCGCCCGAGCCCGACGAGCGCCTCGAAGCCCTGGTGCAGGAGGAACTGACCGGCTGGTTCGGCAGCGGCGTGCGCGCCTGGCGTCCCCTGGGCGTGGACCGCGTGCGCGCGGCCCTGCCCGCCCAGCCGCCCGGCGTGCTCGAGCCCGCCGAGCGCCCGGTGGCCCTCGCCCCGGGCCTGTTCGTGTGCGGCGACCATCGCGACCAGGGCTCGATCAACGGCGCCCTGCGCTCGGGACGCCGCGCCGCCGAAGCCCTGCTGGCCCAGCGGCGCGGCGCCTGACCCTCTCCCGGCGCGTCTGCCCAGAGCCGCCGGTTCCGCTCCACACCCCGAGCCCCATGCTGCTGCTGCACGCCGCCAACACCTGGTTCCTGGTGGGCCTGATCTGGATCGTGCAGCTCGTCCACTATCCGGCCTTCCGCTGGGTCGGCGCCGCCGAGTTCCCGCGCTTCCACGCCGAGCACATGCGCCGCATCGGCTGGATCGTGATGCCCCTGATGAGCCTCGAATTGGCCGGCGCCGTGGCCTGGCCCCTGTGGTGGGCCAGCGCGCCGGAGCGCCCGCTGGCCTTCGTCAACCTGGGCCTCCTGCTGGGCATCTGGCTGGCCACCGCGCTGCTGGCCGTGCCCCTGCACCGGCGCCTCGAGCGCGGCCCGGACCCGGCCGCCGCAGAGCGCCTGGTGCTCGCCAACTGGCCGCGCACGGCCCTGTGGACCGCGCGCGGCGCCGTGCTGCTGCTGGCCCTCTGGCCCTGATCAGCGGGCCTCGGGCAGGAGCCGCAGGGCGAACAGGACGCGATTGCCCTTGAGGCTGCCGAGCAGCGTGGGCTGACCGGGGGTCAATACGAGCTCCGTGGACAGGCTGTGGTTCTCGACACTCTGTCCGCCGGTCGGCAGGTCCAGGGTGAGCAGCAGTTTACTCAGGCCCACCGCACCGATCGCAGGGTCATAGCTGCCGATCGTGGCGGTGAGACGCAGCTGCGCATCCATGTTGGGAGCGAGCTGCCCGGGGGCCAGCGTGCCCGCCAGGCCGAACAGCGTGGTGCTCAGCGACAGGGGCGTGCCGCTGACCGCGCTGAAGGCCGTGAAGGCGCCCTCCGCGCGCACGAAGCGCTGGCCCGGGTAGAGCTCGGCCAGGCTCTGGCTCAGGGCCTTCGGGATCTCGCCGCTGCCGCCAGCGGGCGTCTGGCCTTCCGGCAGCCGCAGGTAGGCATCCAGCACCAGCGTGCCCGAGGGCGGCGGCTGGTCGTGCTCGGCCAGCCAGCGGGTCAGCTCGTCCAGAGTCCGCCGCTCGGCCTTCACGACCAGAGACCCGTTGCCGGCGTCCGCCAGCTGCAACTGGCCGCCCGAGATCGCCCCGGCGATGCGCTGCAGGGCGTCGGGCGAAAGGTAGCGAGCCCGGAAGGTCTGACTGGACAACACCGGATCGGACTTTCGCTGGAGCTGGGGGGCCAGCGCCTCGATCGCCTCCCGGAGCGCGGCCACGTTGGCCGCGGTGCCGCGCAGCAGCAGCCGCTCCCCGACGGTCAGCACGGCCGGTCGCGAATTCCCCCGGACCTCGAGCAGCACCTCGCCTTCGCCGGAGATCCATTCCTGGTAGGCCTCCTGGTAGTCGAGGTCCCAGCCCAGGTTCCGCAGCGCGTTGGCCACCTCATTGTGGGCGCGGCTCGGCAGATCGAGCCACACCGCGACGATCGGCTGCTGGTCCGGGTAGGTCACGCCCAGGGGGCCGACCTTGCCCTGGGGCGTGTCGACCGCCCGCGGCACTTCGGGCAGGGGGGACGCGCCTCCCTGGGTCGGCGCGGTTTCCTGCCTCGGCAAGCACAGGAACGCGGGCAAGAGCAGCAGCAGAGCTTTCATCGCAGAGTCGAAGGGGTCAAGTCGTTCGTTGGGGAGCTGTCGACGAGCACGATCCGCAGGCCGGGGCGCCTGAATTCGATGCCGTCGTCGCGATCGATTACTGCGCCGAGGGCCACAGCGCTGGGGGCGGGGGCCGCGGATTTCGCCGCAGAGTCCGGGCGCGATTTGGACGCCTGGGCCGGTTCCGTGGGGAGCGGGGCGGCGGCGACCGCCGCGTCGAGTCCGGGCGCGAGCCGCGCCGCGAGCTGCTCGGGCGTGGGCTCGCTGCCGTTGTTGTTGCCGTTGCTGTTGCCGTTGCCTTTGCTCGCGCCGTCGTAGGTGCCATCGCTGCTGCGAGCTCCCGCGGCGTGCGCCGCAGCGCTCGCAACCGGTTCGACGATCGCCCCGATCTCCCGCTCGCCGGTCGGCGCCGGGGCCTCGCGGCCGCGCTGCGGGCCTTGCGCGACCAGCCCGGACCCGGCGCGCGGCTCCGACCCCGGCAGCTCGGCCACCTCGGTTCGATCCGAGTTCGTCTGCAGCTCGCCGATCACGAAGCGCCCGAGCAGCAGCAACACCGCAGCTGCGGCCGCGGCCACCAGCAGCGGCCACCCGCGCCGCAGGGAGGGCCGCGGCCGCGCCGCGTCCAGGAACGCCTCCAGCTGCGCTGCGCTCGGCCCGCGCCCGCTGCGGTAGGCGCGGCGCCAGCGCGCCAGAGCCGGCTCGAGCTCGGCCGGCAGCCGCTCCGGCGCGCTCGCCGCCGTGCGCCGATAGCTCTGCCGCAGGGCCGCGGCCCAGGCCTCGTTGCTGGGCTCCAGGGGCTCGCCCGCGGCCTCCCCGGGGGTCCAGTGCCCGCTCGGGTCCGCGCCGTCTTCGCGCTCGGCCTTCATCGCGATCCGCCCTCCGGGGCGTGGGCGCGCAGCCGCTCGCGCAGCTTGGCCCGCGCCAGGCTCAGGTAAGCGCGCAGGCTGCTGGCCTCGATGCCGAGCTGCTCGGCGGCCTGCGCCGCTTCCAATTCCTCCAGGTCGATCATCACGAACACCTCGCGCTCGCGCGGGCTGAGCGCCGCCAGGGCGCGGCACAGATCGGCTTCGAATTCGGCGTTTTCGAGCGGCGCCAGGCCCGGGCCCGGGTCGGCCTCCTCGCGCGCGTGGCCCTGCTCGCGCCGCCGGCGCCGCTCCGCTTGCCGCAGCCGGTCGCGGCACAGATTGGCGACCAACGAATTGCGCCAGGCCCCATAGGCGCGGCTCGG
>JBILNK010000201.1:0-7229 GCA_044375105.1 Planctomycetota bacterium | reverse complement strand
CTGAACGAACGACCCCGGCGGCTGTCCGGCGGACTCCCGGAGCCTGAAGGCACACTCGGCTCTCCCGCCTGGGGGCTCGCGGGGATCACCATTCGGGTTCTGCGGCGGGGGTGAAGCGCGCGATCGCCAGCCCCAGGGCGGCCAGAGCGGGCAGCAGGGCGACGGCCGTGTGCAGGAAGGTCGCGGGCGAATGCCAGCGAGGCCCTGGTTTCGGGGCCAACAGGGCTGCGGGCCAGGGCGCCAAGCACAGCAGGGCCTGGTCGAGACCGAGTTCGTTGTAGTGCACGCCGAGCACGACCAAGCCCAGGTGCCCAGCTAGCAGGGCTCCACGGGCGCCCAGGGCCAGCTCGGGGGCGGGGTGCCGCTCGCTCGGCGCGCCGCTGGCCGGCAAGCTCGCGCTGCGCCGGGTTTCGATCAGCGCGTGAAGGCACAGTCCCAGGGTCGCCGCGGCGAGGGCTCCGGACATCTGCGCCAGCTTGCGCGAGCCGGACAGGCCGATCACCAGGCTGGCGATGCCGACGGCGGAGCCGCCCACCAAGAGGGCGGGAAAAGACCCTGCCCGACGGGCGCCGGCTCCTGCCGCATGCCAGGCCAGGCTGGCAGCCAGGGTCCACAGGGCGACCCATCCCAGGCTCTCGACCGGCGTCCAGGAGCCTTTCAGCTTCGGATAGAAGCACAGCACCAGCACACCCAAAACGAGGCTGATCGGGAGACCGAGGCGCAAAGCTGGCCGCGCTCCCAGGGCCGCCCAGCCCGTCGCCGCACCCAGTGCGGGGATCAGGAACAGCCACTGCTCGACGCGCACCGCAGCCAAACTCGGATAGCGACCGGGATAGAGCGCGCCGTTGAGCTCGATGTGCAGCACCAGATAGCCCGCTAGAAGCCCCGCAGCGGCTCCCAATAGGGGCCTCCGCCGCCCGAGCAGGGCCACGATCGAGAAGGCCACCAGGAAGGGCACCGGGCCGCCCAGGATCAGTTCCCGAAGGGGCGGCAGGTCATCGAGGTCGAACGGCATGGATCCAGGGGCGGGGGACGTCGAGCAGGCGCCGCGATCGGCTTCGAGCGAGCGTGAGAACCCTGCGGGGACCAGCGCAAGGGCACTCCCGGCGGGACTGGCCCAGGCCGATCAGCCGGTCGGTCGTAGGCCGCTGCAAGAACCCGAGGCGCATGGACCTGAGGCGGCCAGGAAGGGCGCTGTGGGAGCGGTACCGTGGCCAGCGCTCGGGCCGTGCTCGTGCCTCGAGCCTCGGTGCCGTCGGACGGGGGCCGAAAGGCCCGTGCCCGGGCTCGTGGGCAGGCTCTGGTGCAGATGGGGACGATTCTGCCGCAGCCCGTGCGGGCCTGAAAACGAGCATCGACTCGGGGCTGGCCGAGTCGATGCTGCTTCGGGCTTTCGAAGGCTGGGGTTGGGCCGACCGAGGCGCTCGGCGGTCCTGCGGGACCTCAGGCTGGGCCCGAAGCCCGGCCACGGGACGTTGCTGGGAACCGCGCCCGGGTCGAGTTCAGCGCGGGGTCAGCGCGCTTCGACCTCGAGGTCGAGCGCCACGTTGACTTCGTCTCCCAGGCTGTTGCCCTCGAGGCCGTAGCTGATGCCGAAATCCGAGCGCTTGAGCACGAAGGCGCACGAGAAGCCGTGCTTGGTCTTGCCCTCGCGGCTCTGGCTCTCGCCCACGTGCTGGGCGGGGACCGCCAGGTCCTTCTCGACGCCCATCCACTTGACCTTGCCGGCGATCTGCAGCTCCTTGCCGCGCTGCTGGATGCGGGTGCTCTCGAAAGCGATCGTGGGGAACTGCTCGACCGAGAAGAAGTCGCTGCCGCGCAGGTGGTCGTCGCGCTTGCCGTTGTTGGTGTCCACGCTGCCGGCCTGGATCTCGAAGCTGATCTTGGACTTGTCCAGCTGCTTGGGATCGTAGGCGAATTCGCCGCTGAACTCGTTGAAGCGCCCGGTGGCGTAGCCGGTCTGCATGTGCATGACCCGGAAGTTGATCGAGGAGTGCACCGGGTCCAGGGCGAAGACGGGGACCTCGGCGGCGGGCACGGCCACCGCTTCCTGGGCGCTGGGCAGCAAGGTTGCGAGAGCCAGGCCGGCGGCGCCGAGCAGGATGGAGGGGATCAGGGTCGCGGAACGCATGGGGAGGTGGGGTTGGGGACCAGAACAGAGCTTTGGTCGCCCCTGTCCATATTTCAAGGGCCTCAAAGCCGGAGGGGGGCTACGTGGGCTTCAATGCGGCGTGACCCAGATCCCGAGCCCGGTCCCGCGGAGCGTGCCGATCCAGCTCCGCCCGCAGGCCTGGACGGCCTGGATGCAGACGGACCGGGGGCGCGCTCATTATTGAGAAGCGCCCGGGCGTCCGGCAGGCGCGTCGCGGAGCTCCCCGGCCGCCCTCCGAGGGCGGCGCCGGATGCTCACTCGAGCAGGCCCAGCTGCTTGAGCAAGTCCGCGTGGTCCGGGTAGATCGCCAGGGCCTGCTGGTAGGTCAGCTTGGCCTGCTCCGGCTTGCCCATCTGCAGGTGCAGGTTGCCCAGCATCAGGTAGGCCTGGGACTGCCAGTCCGAGGGGGCGGAGTTCTGTTGCTGTCCGATCAAGATCTCGAACTGCTTGATCGCCTGGGCCTGCTTCCCGAAGACCGGCGGCCAGAAGGAAAGCGACATGGCCTTCATGAAGCGCGCCTGCACATGGTGGTCGTCCAGCGCTAGAGCGCTGTCGAAGGCCTTGTCCGCCTTGTCGGCCCACACACCGGCCAAGGGGCCGCCGGCGACCTCCTGGATCTTGGCGAGGTAGGCCTCGCCGAGCTCGGTCTGCAGGTCGGGGTTGCTGGGGTCGGCCTCGGCGCGGGCCTCGAACAGGGCGATCACCGCGTCGGTTTGCTTGGCTTCACGGATCTTCTGCCAGAGAGCCTCGCGGCCGTCGAAGTCGAGGTCGCCGGCGGTCAGCGCCCCGAACCAGGAGTCGACCTGGGCGCCCGGATCCAGGGACGCGTCGAAGGCCAGCGGGGCCGGGGCACCTTCCTGGGCCCCGCTCGCGGGCGCGGCCGCGGCCGCCAAGGGGGCGCGCTGCAAGCCCTCGAGGCGCTGTTCGATCATCGAGAGACGGGCCTCGAGGCTCTCGAGGCGCTGCTCTTGGGCTACGTCCCGAGGCGCGATCGGTGCAGCGACCTTCGGCTCGGCGGCGGCCGGTTCGGCGGCGGAAAGGGGCGCGGAGGCGGGCAACAG
Source organism: Planctomycetota bacterium (assembly GCA_044375105.1). GTDB lineage: Bacteria > Planctomycetota > UBA1135 > UBA1135 > JBIKLM01. The sequence continues at coordinate 4,016 of JBILNK010000201.1, read as the reverse complement.
GCGGGCTGCGAGGTAGCCGCCCGCCAGGGAGACGAGCAGGCACAGGGGCAGCAGAGCGATCGGCTTCATGGGGCGCAGGCGAAGGGGGGGATCCGGCCCGACCAAAGGAACGGGCCGCGGCGCTTCAACGCCGCAGCCCCGCGCTCATTCGCGGCCCCGCGTGCATTTCTGTGCTGAGCCGGCCGCCGGCTCACCAGCCCAGGAACTCGCGGGCCAACCAGAGCGCCGCGAGGCCGCGGGCCTCGTCGGCCTCTTTGGAGAGCCGCGCCCGCTCGGGGGCCCGCTCCCGGATCCAGCTGGCCAGCTCCGCAGGCAGTCGGCCCGGTCTCTCCGCGATGCCGTCCGCGAGGGCCAGGGGGTCGCCGGCCTTGCCGCGCTGCTCGGCCTTGAGCCAGGCTTCGAAATCGGCGAGGCAAGCCTTCCAGGCCGAGGTCTGCTCGCTCGCCCGGCGAGCGCGCAGGGACTTGAGGCGCTTGGCATCCAGGCTGTAGCCGAGCTTCTCGGCGAGCCCCAAGAACTCGTCCAAGCAGGGATCGACCCCCCGCTCGGCGAGCTGCTCGGCGGTGCTCTCCACGTCGTCCAGCAGGGTCTTGACCAGGTCCAGCCAGCGATTGGCTTCGACGGGCTCCGGGAGCGGCGCCTGGCCGTGCTGCCGGGCCTCCAAGAGGCCCGCGGCGGCTGGGGCGAAGCGACCGGCGGACAGGTTCGGGCGCAGCTCCTCGCGCCAGCGCTGGCACCAGGGCAACAGAGTCTCGAGGCGGCGCTCGGAGATCAGTTTGGCCAGGGGGCCGTCCAGGAAGCTGCCATCGCCCGGTTTCCAAGGCACGCCGATCGCGAAGCCGGGATCCCCTTCCCACACGACCGTGTCGTCGAGGTCCAGCAGGAGCAGCCGCGGCAGGTTGAAGCGATCGATGTGAAAGGCCTCGAAGCTCTTGCCGAGTCCGAAGCCTTCCCGCGCGTCGAGTGCGACCGAGCCCGGGAAGGGGTGCTTGCCGAGGAAGGCCTCCAGGCGCTCGGCATCGTTGGCCGAGGCGATCGAGACGAACTGCAGACCCTGCGCGCCGAAGGTCTTCGAAAGGTATCCGAGCCAGTCCGAGAGCGGCAGGACTTCGTGCTGTTCGATGCTGAACAGGGTGATCAGCCGCGGCCCTGGCGGCAACCCCACATAGGAGTCTAGCGCCGGCCCGAACCAGCGCGCCGCGCTGGGGAAGGGCGCCCGCTTGCCCAGATAGCTGCCGTCCAGGGTACCCCCGGCGGCTTCCAGGGCCGCGAAACGCTGCCGGCGCTCGACTTCGCTGGCCCGGTCCCGGGCGGCGCGGGCCAGGTAGCGCACCTCGCGGAAATGGACCTCGCCGGGTCCGGCGATCAGACCGAAGCCACCGCGCAGCACGTCGGCGGCCTCGAAGGACTGGCTGGCCAGGAATTCGCCGTCGAACCAGGCGTCGACCCGGTTGCCGACCACGTCGACCCGCAGTCGATGGGCCTTGGCGCCCGAGCTCGCGGTGCGCTCGTCGCCGTCGCCCGCACCGAAGTCCACCGCCGAGTGGCGCCAGATCTCGAAGCGGTCGGCGCCGTAGAAGCTGGTCAGATCGACGAAACCCGCGCCCGCCGAGCCCGCCTTCGTCTTGGGGGGGAACAGGATCAGCGCGTGGAATGCGGTGGCGCTCTTGCGCCCGAACACCAAACCGCCGAAGGCACCTTTCCCGCTCTCGATCAGCACCTCCGACTCCATGGAGAAGTCCCCCGAGGTGACCTGATCCAGGGTCAAGAAGCGGTAGGCGAAATCTTGTTCAGCGTACGGACCGGAACTGCCGCGGATACGCTCGCCGCGGGCCTGCCAGGCCTCCAGCTCGGAGGCGTTCCAGCCCGAGAGGTCGCGCTCGTTGTAGGCCAGGCGCCAGATATCCAAGCCCGCACCCTTTTTTTCGAGCGCCTGGGCGTAGAGCTGGTCGAGTTCGGGGGTGGCCAGCTCGTCTCCCAAGCCATAGGCCAGCTCCATGGCCATCGATGGGCGCTCGGCTTGCAGGTAGCGCGCCACCAGGGCGCGCGCGCTGGCGCGCGCTTGCTCCACAGCATCCTCCAGGGTGCCACGGCCCGGATCGCACTTGGCCAGCAGCTTCTCGAGGCGCTGGATGCGCGCCGGGTCGGGCTTGGCCTCGCGCTCGGCCAGGCTCAGGGCCGCCTGGCAGAGCTTGGCGGCGCGGTCGGATTGCTGGCGCTTTTCGTGCAGGAACTGGGCGAATTCCTCAAGCAAGGGCCCGTCGAACGGATCGGCGACGAAGCCCTTTTCGAACAGCTCGAAGGCGTCTTCGAAGTCCTTGCGCACCAGGGCGTTCCGGGCCCAGGTCAGGTAGGGGCGCGGGGCGCCCAGCTGACCGCTCTGTTCGTCCCGCAGGCGCAGGATGAAGTCCTTCCAGACCGGATCCAGTTCGGCCACCGTGCGGGGCAGGGCGATCTGGCTCTCGAACTTGAACCCCGGCGTGGGCTTCGCCGGCTGGCCGAGCACGACCTCTTCGAAGTTCTCGACGGCGCCTTTGCCCTGGCGGCCCCCGGAGGTGTCGATGAACTCTTGGAAGGCGCGCCGATAGATGAAGCGGCCGTCCTCGCGGTCTTGGTAGTTGTACAGGAAATAGACCACGCCCCAGGTGGGCGCATACCAGGGCGGGCCCCATTCGTACTCGTTCTCGAGCACGATACGGAAGGTGGGCGCCTTGGTGGGGGCCGAGGCCGATGGATTCTTCGGATCGATTCCATCGCTCGCCGAGGCCATCCAGCCGGCCTGCATGCGCGGCGCCAGGTCGAACAGCCGGCCGGCGGCCGGCAGGTTCATCAGCACCGTGCCGTTGCTGAGGATGCGGCAGCCCTCGAAGAACGAGGCCAGGCCCTCGTTGAGCCAGCCGGCGGCCTGCGTCGCCAGGGAAACGAATTGGTGCGCTGCCTCGTGGAACAGGGTCTGGGTCATCTCCTCGAATCCGCCCGCTCCGATGTAGGTCTCGACCGCGTCGCCGACGAAGTGGCCGCCGCTCCATTCGATCGGCGGCCCGACCCCCAGCTTCAGGTACTCGTCCCGGTTCTTGAAGATGCGCACATCGATGCGCGACACGCTGCCCGGGTGCTCTTCGGTGCCATAGCGGAAGAAGCTGCGATAGAACGCGTTCATCTGCTCCATCGCCTCCGCCGTCCGCACCAGGACCTCATAACCGGCGTTGGTGTGCGTCACATAGTTGTCGCGTTCGAGCTTGGCACGCTGCTTCCATTCGCCGTGCTTGCGATCGAAATCCTCGATCCACTCCTGCGAAACGCCCGCCAGCAGGTCCTTGGGCTTGGCTTCCGCTGCCAGGGCCGGGTCGGGGGCCGAGGCCAGTCGCTCGATGGCTTCCTTGCTCTCCTGGCGCTCCGGATCGAGCCCGAGGATCAGCTTGTGGACGGCGATGCCGGAGTGGGGCCGGCGCTCCTGCTCGTAGCGCTCCGCCAGGGGCAGCAGCTTGGCGATCGAGCGCTGGCGCAGTTTTTCGAGCTCGGCGAACAGCGGGTCGGCGACCAGGAGCTCGGCCCGGCGGCGCTCCACCTCCGCCTTGGGCTGGCCCTGGGCGCGGGCCAGTAACCAGGCCCGATAGCGGCTCCAGAGGGCCTCGTCCGCATCGCCGGCCCCATCGCCCCAGCGGGCGCGCAGGTCGAAGGCCGCGATCGAGCGCGCGTCGCGCTCCTGGGCCCGGCGGATCGATTCCCGGGCGCCGCTCCAATCCGAGTTGGCCAGCTGGCGCTCGGCGCGCTCCAGCGACTGCCGGAAGGCGCTGCTCTGGCTGTCCTGGCCCGGCTGCTGGCCGAGGGATGTCAAGCCCAAGGCCAGCAGGGGGGCGAGGAGCAGGGCCAGCAGCGGAGCCCGGAGGGACGGGGTGGTGCGGGGACGGCGGCTCGACATGGTGGGGGCGGTGAGCGGGGGGGGCCTGCCGGGGGCGAGCCGCGTTGGACACCGTCCTCCTATGATGCTCGGCCCCCCGAGGCAACCCGCAGGC
>JBILNK010000158.1:0-10140 GCA_044375105.1 Planctomycetota bacterium | reverse complement strand
TTCTAGCGCGCCGACTCCGCTCCCCGTGACCCAGCGCAAGAAGAAGAGCGTCCTCCGCGATCCGGTCCATGGCGACATCTACCTGAGCGAGGAGGAGCTCCAGGTGATCGACACGCCGGAGTTCCAGCGCCTGCGCGGGGTGCGCCAGCTGGGCGCCGCTTACCTGGTCTATCCGGGGGCCCTGCACACCCGCTTCGAGCACTCGATCGGCACCCTGCACCTGACCCAGCGCCTGATCGACGCGGTCAATCTCAACTTTGAGCTCAGCCCCAGCACCTGCCTGTCGGTCTCTGCGGAAGAAACGCGCCTGATCCGCATGGCGGCGCTGCTGCACGACGTGACCCACATCCCCTTCGGCCACAACATCGAGGACCAGAGCGGGCTGCTCGAGCGCCACGATTCTCCGGTTCGCTTCGAGGGTCTGCTGGCCCCGCGCCGAGCCCTCGGCCGCAGGCTGTCCGAACTGGGCCTGGCCCGCGACGTGGGCCGCATCCTGTTGCCCCTCGAGCATCCCGATCGCGCCGGCCTGCCGCCCTATTGGTCGCAGCTCCTGTCCGACACGATCTGCTCCGACATCCTCGATTACCTGGCCCGCGACGCCTATTTCACCGGCCTCAAGCTCGGCATCGACGAGCGCCTGATCAACTACTTCAAGGTCGATCGGCGCAGCGGCAACCTGTACATCGACCTGGCCAAGTCGGAGCTCCTGCGCGAGGACATCTTGTCCGAGATCGTGCGCGTGCTCGAAGCGCGCTACTACTTCTCGGAGCGGGTCTATTACCACCACGCCAAGGTCAGCGCTGGCGCCCTGGTGGCGCGCCTCACGGAGCTGTGTCTGTCGGCGGGGCTGGTGTCCGAGCGGGAGCTCTACGATCAGACCGACCAGAGCCTGCTCGAGCTCTACGCGCGCGCCGGCGAGCGCGCCGCGGCCCAGGGGCAGGCGGCGCTGGGACGCCGCATCCTGCGCCTGGTGGAGCGCTTCCGCTCGCGGACCCTGTTCAAGCGCGCCTGCGTGTTCCCGCGGCCCCTCAATCTGGCCGTGCAGGAGCAACTGGTCGAGCGCTACTTCGCCCGCGGGCGGGCCCAGGCCCGCGCCGAGGTCGAGACGCGCATCGCCGACCTGGTGCGTTTCGCCACCGGCCAGGAGGTCGAGGTGATCGTCTATTGCCCCGCCGCGCGCATGCAGCTCAAGGAGGCCCTGACCCATGTGCGCTGGCCCGGAGAGCCTGTTCCGCGGCCCCTGTCGGATTTCTCCGAGCGCGTGCCGCGGCTGGCGGACCTGGAGCGCTCCTACCGCGACCTGTGGAAGTTCTACGTGCTGGTCGACACCCACGACAGCGGCCTGCAGCGCAAGGTCGCCGAGATCGCCTGCGGCGAGTTCCCGGGCGCGGTCAATGCTTATTCGCCTTGACGGCGCAGGCGGCCCAGGCTCCGCTGGGCCGCTGCTCCCCCGACCTTCCGGGTTCGGCGCTTCCCCAGGAAGGCGTTCGGAGATGCCTGGCGGAGTGCGCGTGGTTTCGGGGGGCCGCTACCGGCGCGGTTGGCACGCTTGGGCGCAGCGTGGGTCGAGACCGGCTGAGAGCCGCAGGGGCTGGGGAGTAAATCGGCGCGCAGCGACGTTCTTAGCCTCTGCGGCCGCCGGATGGCGGCCCAAAAGCATGCCGACAAGCTGGTCTGGCGGCTCGGGCGCAACCCGCTTCGACTTTATCTGAGCCTCTCAGGGCCGACGGTCGCCTTCCAGGCGCCGGCGGTTGTCGGCGAGGCGCTCGAGGTCCTCTGCGGGGGCCCCGGCGGCCTCCGCGGCGCCTGCAGCGGCAGCGTAGTCCGCCCGCGCGGCCTCCAGGCCCCCGGGGCGGAAAAAGGCGGCGTTGCCGCGCCAACACAGGGCGCGCCAGTCGGCGGGATCCTTGGCGATAGCCTGGTCGAGCTCGTCGAGCGTGCGGTCGTACTTCCAGAGGTTGCGGTCCGCGATCCGCGCCGGGGTAGCGCCGAAACCGAGGAACTCGCCCACGGCCAGACCGTCCACTTCGAGCTGACCCTGCCCGGCGCGCTGGTTTTGGGTCTCAGGCCAAGCCTCCGGCCGTGCGATCGTGCGGAAGCGCGGGAAGCGCAGCAGGGCCTCGGCCAGGGGACGGGCCGCCGCGGCCACGCCGAGGGGCGTGAAATGCACGTAGTCGTAGAACAGGTCGAAGCCGATGCGGCCGTCGCCGCGCTGCTCGGCCCAGGCAGCCAGGTCGAACAGCGGAGTGCCGAATTCCGCGCAGACGTCCCGGACCAACTCGGCGTGCCGCGGCGTTGCCCGCCGTCCATGGGGATCGAGTTCCAGTGCCCTGCGCAGGCGCACGCTGGCCGTGCGCGGCTGGCCCATCCGATCGAGCAGCCCCGCGGCGGCGAATTCGAGCTCCCAGCGGCGTTTGCCCCGGCTGAGAGGGATCTCGGCATCGATGCGGGCGAGCAGCGCCTCCTGCTCGGAGCGTTCGGTCGGGTCGGGGCCGGGCCCGTAGCCCAGCCGCACGCTGGCGTCCTTGTCCGCCAGCCCGGCCCACTCCCAGTTCGAGGACGGCGTGCACAGCAGCAACGGCACCCTGGCGTCCCGGGCCTTGATCGCGATTTCGGCCAGATTGGCGCGGTATTCGGCGTACACGCCCTCGATCTCCTCCGGGCTGAGCTCGATCCGATCGATCATGGCGCTGTGATCGACACGGGCGTCGTTCTGGGCCAGGTCGCGCGTCGAGATCGAGGCCTCCAGAGCGGCCCGGTCCAGGCGATGCCCGCCGGTCAACCCGCGCACCAAAGCCGACCTCGAAAGCGCCGCGGACAGCAGATTCGGGCCTTTGCCGATGGCGCGCGCATAGGCTTCGCTGTGGATCTCGAGGAACTCGTTATTGCCCTCGTAGACCACCAGCAGGTCGGGCTCGCAGCGCGCCAGCACATCCTCGACCAGGGCCACGATCTGGCGGGTGCTGAAGGCCACGATCCCCAGGTTGTAGATGCGCAGTCCGTCCGTCCCAGGCAAGCCCTCGAGCAGGTCTTCGACCTCGCGGGGCAAGCTCACGTTCGGCGAATGTCCGAGCCCGGCCATGGCCGAGCCGCCGAAGAAGAACACGCGCCGCTCTCCGGCGGGCTTTTCGTTCGCAATCCACTGAAACGGCAAACGTGGGTCGCTGGTCGCCAGCACCTCACGGCCGTCTGCCAAGCGCGCCGGTGTGAACAGCGGCAGGGCGATGCGCTGGTAGCGCAGCTTGGAGCCGCCGGGCGGCGGCGGGAACAGGTCCAGCAGGCGGCAGGCGCCCTCCGCGAGGAACAGCAGGCAGACCACCGCCGCGAGGGCCCCAGCCAGCTGCAGCGCGACCCGCCCGTCCCGGCGACCGATCACCCGTTGAAGCCCCCGTAGTTGAATTCGGCGGAACCGTCGCCCGTGCCCATGTTCAGGAGGATCAGGGCCACCACGGCCAGGACCAGCAGGACCAGGGTGATCAGCAGGAAACCCTTGAGGAAGCTCGGTTCCTCAGCGGTGCGGCCAGGTTTCACCGGCTCATCGGTTCGGGTGGGGCTCATGGAGGGGCGCGGTTCGAGGACTCTGGTATCCTATTCGAGAGTCCGCCGGGCTGCTCAGCCGCTGTGCTTGCCCTCGCCTCCCCCCAGCGCCCTGCCCCGCGCCCGGATCGCCGCAACATGAAGCTTTTTCCTCGCCTGCTGCGCTGGTGCGCCCAGTCGCTCTTGGCGCTGGTCCTGGTTTTCGCCCTTCTGGAGGCCGCTGTTCGGGTGGCCGGCTTGGGGATCGCTCCCCGCGGCCCCGACACCAGCGTTCCGCTGCTGGTCGAGGTCCCAGAGTGGGTCCGACTGGGCCAGAAACTGGCTCCAGGCGGGTCCACTTCCGTGTTGTATCCCGGGGCTGGCCGGAACCCGGACCGGGTCGTGTCCTACGCCATTTCTTCCCAGTCCCTGAGGGACCGAGAATTCAGCCTAGAGAAGCCGTCGGGGGCCCTGCGGGTTTGTTGCCTCGGGGATTCGGTCGTGTACGGAACCGGCGTCGACCTGGCCGACAGCCTGCCCAAGCAGCTCGAACGGCGCCTGGCCGCGCGCTTCCCGGAGCGCACCATCGAGGTGCTGAACGCGGGAATCTTCGCCACCAACACCTCTCAGCAGGTGGCCTGGTACCGACATGGCCTGGAGGATTTCGGTCCCGATCTGCTGCTGCTGGTGAGCACCCTCCCCGATGCCTCGGGTCGCAACATCCCCGGGCGGCCACCGGCCCAGGAATCCCCCGGCGCTCGCTGGTGTCGCCGCCTCGGCCTGACCTCCGGACTCTGGTCGCAGGACGATGTCCCGAAGATGACTCCGGCCCAGCGCCGCTGCCAATGGATCCGCCGGCACTCCAAGCTGGCCGATCTGGTCGCCCACCGTCTTTACAAACGCTTGATGGCGGGAGTCCAACGCCGGAGCTATCACCTCGATTGGGCCGCGGACTCCCCCGGTCGTCGCAGCGTGGAGGAATCCCTGGGCCTGCTGCGGCAGGTCACTCTGGCCAGTGGAACCGAGCTGCTGGTGTGCATGTATCCGACGCTCGACACGCTCACCGAGACGGGCTACCCCTACCTGGGCGAGATCGAGACGCTGCGCGGGATCTGCGCCGGTCTGGGTATCGATTTCATCGATCTCCTTCCCGCGCTGCTCGGGCAGGATGCGCGCGCCTTGCAGGTGCACGCCCATGACCGCCATCCCAACGGGCGCGCCCACGCCCTGGTGGCGGAGTTCCTGGTCGAGCCGATCAGCGAACGCCTGCGGGCCATTGGCTCGGGCCGTTGAGCGGCCTCTGCGTGGATCCGGAACGGTTGGCCCAGGCATGCAAGACCCTGCGATCCGTGGTCCGTTCGGACGGCGATGGGCCAGGACCGCCCGCTGGTCCAAGGACCGCGCAGGGGAGCGGGCGGCGGCCCCGGGGGAGGCTCGCCGGGTGAAAACCTAGGAGAGAAGATGGAGTTGCGCTGCGCCCCAGCTTCAAGGCCAGGTTTGCAGCACATCTTGGAGCCGCCCTGCGGAAGCCCCGAAGGCCGTTTGGGTCTCAGGGCAGCTCGCGCAAGACGTCCTTGAGCGGCACGCGGCTCGATTCGGCGGTGCCCTCCGGATAGCCGTACCAAAACAGACCGATGGCGTATTCCTCGTGGGGATCGACGCCCAGGAGTTCGTGGAGCTCTTCGTGGCGCGTGACGTCGCCGGTCGACCACTTGAGGCCGACCCCACGGGCCCACAGGGCCAGGGCCAGGTTCTGGACCGCGCAGCAGCAGGCTGCGTAGTCCTCCTGGTGACGCAGGGTGTCGTCCGGGGAGCTCTTGCAGGTGATCACCAGCCAACCGGGCATCGACAGCCAGCGCTCGAGCTTCTTGCGCGCGGCTTCTTCCCCGAACTTCTCGCGCACCAGCCGCGCGTTCAGCGCCGCGACCCTTTCGATGCTGCGCTTGCCGAGGAGATGGAAGCGCCACGGGTTGGTCAGCTTGTGGTTCTGGGCGAAACGCGCCAGCTCCAGGGCCTCGAGCAGCAGGGCCTTGGGCACCGGCTGGCCCTTGAAGTGCGGCGGGGTGCGGCGCTCGCGCAGGGCGCGATCGACCGCCCGGCGCTCGAGGTCGCGGGCATCGGCTTGGTTCTCGCTCTTGCTCATCGGCTGCTTTGGCGCGCGGCCAGGTGGCGCTCGAGGCGCGCCAGCGCCTCCTCGAGCACCGCTTCGGAAGTGGCGTAGGAGAGCCGCAGGTGGCGGGGCGCTCCGAAGGCCGAGCCGGGCACCATGGCCAGGTCGGCGCGCTCGAGCAGCTCGCGGCATAGGGCGTCGGCGGACTCCCCGGCCGCCAGCAGGGGCGACATGTCGGGGAAGGCGTAGAACGCTCCGTAGGGGAACGGGGCGGAGAGGCCCAGGCGCTCGAGGCCGCGCACGACCAGGTCCCGGCGCCGGCGGTAGGCCTGCACCATGGCTTCGACCTCCGGGGGCTCCTTCTCCAGGACCGCCTGGTAGGCCGCTTGGCTGACCGCGTTGGGGGAGCCGGTCAGCTGGCTGTGCAGGCGCGCGATCGCGCCGATCAGGTCGGCGGGCCCGGCTGCGAAGCCGATCCGGTACCCGGTCATGGCGAAGGTCTTGCTGGCGCCATCGATGATCACCGTGCGCGCGGCCAGGTCCGGGGCCAGCTCCACGGGGCTGGCCGGCCGGCGCTCTCCGTAGGACAGGCGCCGGTAGATCTCGTCCGACAGGATCCACAGGTCGTGGCGCCGGGCCAGCTCGCCCACGCCCGCCAGCTCGGCGTCCGAAAGGATCGTGCCGGTCGGATTGCAGGGCGAATTGATCAGGATGCCACGGGTGCGCGGCGTCACCGCGCGGGCCAGGGCCGCCAGGTCCAAGGAGCCGTCCGCGCGCCCTTCGACGCACACCGGCAGCGCGCCCCAGACGCGGGCGATCTCGACGTAGCTGACCCAGGCGGGCAGCGGGATCAGCACTTCGTCGCCCGGCTCGAGCAGCACCCCCAGGGCTCCGGAGAGGGCGTGCTTGCCGCTGTGGCACACGCAGACCTCCGCAGGTCCGTAGCGCACGCCGCGGGTTTCCGTCAGGTGGCGGGCCAGGGTCTCCCGTAGGCTGGGCAGGCCGGCGGCCGGGGTGTAGCGGACGTCGCCGGAATCGATGCGCCGCTTGGCCGCCTCGCGGGCGGCCGGCGGGGCCGGGAAGTCCGGTTCCCCCAGGGTCAGGTCCACGATCGGACGGCCGCTGGCCTTGAGCTCCTTGGCGCGCGCGGCGAGCGCCAGGGTGATCGAATCGCTGAGGCCCCGGGCCCGATCGGAGAGATGCATAAGGGGAAGAGGATAGCGCCTGTCCGAGCCACGTTGGCGCCTGCAGGGCTCCCGGCGCGGGCCCTTGGCCCCGGCGGAGGCCGGGAAGACAAGGCCCCGGCCGTCGTCGCGCCCCCGGTACGCTCTCGGCCCCCTGGGCCCCCGAGGGCCCCCTCTGCGGGCCAGCTCGCGCCCGCCCGCCGCGCTTCGCCGCACCGTTCCCGCCGCGCCCGCCGCCCGCCGAACCCCATGCCGCGCCGATTCTTCAAGGTCGCCCTGATCTCCCTGGGCGTGGCCCTGTTCACGGGCTACTTCGCCTTCTCGACCTTCCTGTTCAACCCGCTCGAGGGCCGTTACCCCTACGACGTCTCCACGCTGCTGCCCCGCGACGTGGATTTCTTCGCCGCCAAGTCGAACCTCTCGGCGGACTTCGACAGCAACCTCCAGCCGCGCTTCCTGGCGCGTTTCGAGGCCACCGAGTGGGGCCAGGCCCTGCTGCAGTCCCCCCAGTGGACGGCGGTCCAGAGGGAGCTGCTGCCCAAGGGCCAGCTCGAATCGATCCGCGCCGAGCTGCGCCGTTTGCCGATCGCGGTCGATCCCCTGGCCTGGTTCGCGGGCCGGGACCTGGCGATCAGCGGCTACGCCACCGGACCCGACCTCGGCTCCTCGCGCTGGATCGTGCTGGGGCGCGCCAATTGGATGGGCAAGCTCGCGGTGGCGCTGCTCGACTACCCGGGGCTGCTGAAACTGGAGCAGCAGGGGCTCAGCGCCAAGCGCGAGGGCCGCCGCGTGACCCTCTCCGGGCGCGCCCTGGCCCGGCCGTTGCACGTGGCGCGCCTGGGCGACGTGCTGATGCTCTCCAGCGAAACGGGGCTGATCGATTCGGCTTTCGCCTTCGAGGCCAAACAGGGCCAGGACTCCCTGGGCCAGAGCGCGCGCTACCACGATCAGATCCAGGCCCGCGACGACGCCGAGCACGACGAGCTCGAGATCTTGGCGCGCTACGCCACCCTGGCCCCCAAGCTGGGCCTGCCAGCGGGCTTCCCACGCAAGCAGAGCCGGATCGCGGGCGAAGCCTTCCTGGGGCGCCTGTTCCAGTTCGACCTGATCCGCGAGCTGGCCGGCGTGGCGCGCTTCCCGCGCGGCCTGTCCTTGGACCTTTCGGGCGAACTCGTTTCGGAGAACCTCGACGGGCGCCAGAAGACGATCTATCGCGGCAAGGACCTAGAGTCCCGGGAGGTCAGCGGCGAGCTGGCCCGCTACGCCCCAGCGGACAGCGGTCTGTTCGGGATCCTGGAGGCCGATTTGCCCTCGGTGCTGGGCATGTTCCTCGATTCGCTGGAGCCGGCGCTGGTCTCGAACTTCGAGACCGAGATCGTGCGCCCGGTGTTCGGCTACGCGAACCTGCAGCCGCTGCTCACCGACCTCGATGTGGCCTTCCGCGACCGGGCCATCCTGATCGTGCGCAAGAACGACTTCCCCGTGGACGCCGCCCAGCCGATTCCCAACGATGGACGGCCGAGCATCGCCTGGGCGCTGGGGCTGTGGGTCGAGAACGGAACGAAGATCGAGGAGCTGCAGCAGAAGCTGACCAACAACGCCGGCCGGCTGAGGCTGCGCGGCCCCCAGAATCCCGACGGTTCCTACGGGCCAGGGATCTACACCAACACGGTCGCCGGCGGCCTGAGGATCTACGAGTATTGGTCGCCCTTCGTGCCCGGCACCGGCCACGTGGCCTCGATGCTCGATTCGAAGGTGTATTTCGTGGCGAACCACTGGTTGATGCTCAACTTGATCGCCAGCACCGTCTACGACCGCGAACGCAAGTTCCCCTCCCTGGCCAGCGCCGGTGCCTTCGCCGGGCTGATCAACACGGCCCTGCCGGCGCAGACCTTCGCCCTGTATGCCCAGCCCAAGGCCCTGGGCGAGGACATGCGCCGCATCCTGCGCTACAACGCCGAGGACCAGATGAGCGAGCTGATCGACTGGGAGGTCGAGGGTCCGCGCATCCGCCGCGAGGTCTTGGCGCGGACCCAGCCCGGCAAGCTGCTCGAGCAGCTCAGCGAGCCCGAGCGGGCCGAGCTCGAGATGGTGGCCGCACCGGAGCTGGAGGCCTTCCGAGCCGATTTCCGCTCCAAGAACCTGCCCGTGCTGCTCGGGCGCCTCGAGAAGCAGTGGCAGGCCCTGGAAGCCTTTGACAGCCTGCTGTTCAGCCTGCGCCTCGAACCCAAGGACTTCCAGATCGCGCTGCGCGCCCTGCTGCCGGGGGACTGAGACCCGCGGCGGGGGGGCCTCGAAGCCTGCCCGGCCCGACGGCTCCCCGCCCGTCTGGGCGGGCGTCGCTCGGGCGGCCCTGCATCCGCTGACAGGCTGAGAAGAAATCGACTCGGGCTGCGCCCGAGCGGTCAGACCAGCCTGTCCGCATGCCTTTGGGCCGCCATTCGGCGGCCGCAGAGGCTGGGATCGGCGCTGCGCGCCGATTTTTTCCCAGCCTCTGACTCGCTGCGCCCGGGAGCGGCCTGCGGTTGCCGCGAGCCGGTCCGCGGGAGCGGGGCTCCCGTCCCCGCAGCCGGGCTTGGCCGCTCTCGGCCGGTTCGCGCCCCCAGCGCCACGCTCGGGGGCCAGGGACCCTGGGCCGCGGCGACCGCTCCCCGGAGCCTCGAGGGGGTCCGAGGGGCCTTGCTGGCCTTCCCTGGACCACGCCGCGCCTAGCGGGTGTCCCGTTCGCCTGCCGCGGAGCCGTCCCGAACGGGAACGCGGCGCCGTCCCCGCTGGTGTCGGGGCTCACCGGCTCTCGGCGGCAGCACCGGCTCTCGGCGGCAGCACCGGCTCTCGGCGGCAGCACCGGCAGCACGACCCGCGCCGGGGGCCGCGCTCCGCCCGGCTCCGGGGCCGGCTCCCGGCCGGGCCCCCGGCGCCCCCCCATGCCCGCGACTGGAATCGAACCAGCACTCCTTTCGGAACAGGATCCTTAGTCCTGCGCGTCTACCAATTCCGCCACGCGGGCTAGGGGCGCGCGGGCCGCAAGGCCCGAACGCGGGGCGGGAGGATAGCAACGACGGGCCGCGGGGCAAGCGAAAAGGGGCCGGCTTCGGGCCCCGAGCCGCACGGGTGGGGGGGCGCGGCGCGCTCCCGCCCGGGCGACCGGCGGCTCCCCGGGCCGCCCGGGGCCGGCCCCGGTAGGGCTACCTTCGTGGGATGAAGCTTCCCCGCGGAAACGTCCTGATCGGTCAATCCGGCGGCCCCACGGCCGTGATCAACCAGAGCCTCGTCGGCATCATCGAAGGCTGCCTCGGGCAGGCCCCGGTGGAGAACGTGTGGGGGGCGGTG
>JBILNK010000097.1:0-16084 GCA_044375105.1 Planctomycetota bacterium | reverse complement strand
GGTCGGGCCCTGCGAAGTTCCCAGGCTAGGAGTTGGACGAACGGCCCGAGGCCGGGGGAAAATCTTCCGAGGGTCTGCCCTGTCGAAGCCTGAATCGCCTCCGAGCCGCCAGCGCCGGAACCAGGCCTGCGGCGACCCAGCCGGGCGCACCGAGGCGCGCGCCCAGGCCGAGCAGGGACAGCCACCACAGCGGGAAGAGCAGGGTGGCCGCCAGCAGCAGGGTGGTCACGTGTTTGTCCGGCGTCGGGCGCAGGCGTGTGGCGATCAACGCGCACAGCCAGCCCGGGGGCCACCAGATCCAGCGCGTCAGGGGGCTCGGGCCGGCGTGGATCGGGCGCTCGCGCAGCCTGTGCAATCGGCGCCAACAGCGCGACCAGCGCGCCCCGCCCTGGCTTGCGCGCAGCCGCAGGCGCGCTGCCAATCGTTGGCGCAGCCCGAACTCGTCGCTTGGCTGCGGGCTGAGGCGCTGCACGGCGGCCTCGAGGTCTGCACGTTCGAGCCCGCTCGGCAACGCGGCAGAGAGCTGCTCGAGCTCGTGCCGCAGATGCTCCATCAGGCGCCCCACGGCCTGGCGATCCTCCGCGCCGCCTGGGGTCAGGTAGGGCCGCGGATCGATCGGTGGGCCGCGTTCGACGCGCACGCGGCTACCGAAGCGATCGCGCGCTTCGTACCAGATGCCGATCGGCACGATCGACAGGTCCAGCCCGGGCCCGTGCTCCGCCAAACTGCCCAGGGCCAGGCGCGCCACGCCGGTCTTGAGCTCCGCGAGCCGCGGCTCGCTGTGGCTCGAGCCCTCCGGGAACAGCGCGATCACCGAGCGCTGCGCCAGGGCGGCGTGTACCGCCCGGAAGGCGGCTTGGTTCTGCGAGCGGTCGACGCCGTCCTTTTGGCGATAGACCGGCAGGGCCCCGAGGGCCCGCAGCAGGGCCCCGATCAGCGGCATCGACAGCAGGCCGTACTTGACCAGCACGCGCAGCGGACGCTCGGTCGAGAGCAGCAGCAAGGCGCCGTCGGCGAGGCCGTTCTGATGGTTCGCGATCAGCAGCAGCGGCACGTCCTGGGGCAGCGGCGGGCCGGCGATCTCGATCCGATAGAAGCCGAACAGCAGGGCCTTGGCCCAGGTGCGAACCAGCCCGTAGACCCGCGGCGGTCGCGGGCTCATCGCCGGGGCTCCCCCGGCAGGCGCTCGATCAGGTCGCGCAGGATGCGGTGGGTCAGTCCCCAGATCGTTGCGCCCGCGAAGCGCCAGGCGGGCAAGCGGAGTTCCCCGCTCGGTCCCTCCAGGCGCTGTTCGCCGTCGATCTCGCCGCGCGCGGCCGGCCCGAGCGGCATCCAAAAGGCGGCGCTGGCCTCCGCAGAAAGCTCGACCGCGGGAGTCCGTTCGCTCCAGAAGACCAGCGGCAGCACGGCCAGTCCGGACGCGCCGCCGCGCAGGGGCGAGCGCGGGGTCAGCGCCCCGAGGAGCTGCGCGTCGCGCTCGAGGTCGAGGGCCAGCTCCTCGCGCGCCTCGCGGCGCGCGGTGGCCAGCAGGTCCCCGTCCAGGGCCTGGTAGAACCCGCCGGGCAGCCCGATCTGCCCCGACCAGCGATCGCCGGCCCGCTCCGCCCGCCGCATCAGGAGCACCGCGGGGCCATCCGGCTCAGGGCACAACAGCAAGGCCACGGCGGCCGCCGGCCCCGACGTCGGGCCCGCGAACGGCGGCGGACCCAGGCGCGCTGCCAGCCAGCGCGGCAGATCGGCGAGGGCCGGCTCCATGGGGCGGAGAGCCTAGCAGCCCGACCCCCTTGGGTTCCGGGGGGGCGGCCCTGGCGGGCAGACGCCGCCGAGCGGCCGTCGCTTTCGCTGGGCCGGCGAGCGGGGCGGGGCTGGGTCCTGGGGCGCCGGCTGCGCGTGCGGGCCCCGCGCCCGGAGGGTCTCGCGGCCCGCAGACGGGCCCGTCCCGTCCCTGGCCATGCCGGCGAGGGCGGCGCGCCGCAGGGGACGGTCGGGTGCCTGACTGCGTAGCTTCGTGCCTTCGCACCGCCCTTCGCCGTCGAGCTGCCCATGAGCGTCCATCCCTGGCTGGCCCACTACGACCCGGATGTGCCCGCCGACCTGCCGGCCGATCTGCCCTGCATCCCCGCGCTGTTCGCCGCCAGCGCGGAGCGTTTTCCCGGCCGCCCGGCCCTGACGTTCCTGAACCGCACGCTCAGCTACGCCGAGCTCGAGCTCGAGGTGCGCCGCGCCGCCGCCGGCCTGGCGGCCCTCGGGGTGCGCCCCGGCGATCGGGTCGCGATCCAACTGCCCAACCTGCCCCAGGCGGTGATCGCCTTCCAAGCCGTGCTCTGGCTGGGCGCCGTGGCGGTCATGACCAACCCGCTCTACACCCTGCGCGAGGTCGAGCATCAATGGCGCGACGCGGGCGTGTCGCTGGCGATCGTGGCCGACTTCCTGTGGGTCAAGACGCTGCGTCCGGCGCGGGCCAGCCTGCCCGCGCGCCACTACGTGGTCGCCAGCATCCCGGAGTACGTGCGCTTCCCGCTCAATTGGCTGGCGCCGTTCAAGCTGAAGCGCGAGCCCGAACCCAAGTACGCGGCCTTCCCCGACGAGACGGGGGTCTCGCGCTGGAAGCCCTGGCTGGCCGCCCAGCGTCCGATCCCGGGCGGCAGCGCGGCGCTCAGCGAGGCCCTGGCCGTGCTGCAATACACCGGCGGCACCACCGGCGTCTCGAAGGCGGCCATGCTCAGCCATCGCAACCTGGGTGCCAACGTGGCCCAGGTGACCGCCTGGTTCGCTTCGGCCGAGCCCGGCCGCGAAGTCATGCTGACCGCCCTGCCGCTGTTCCACGTCTTCGGCCTGACGGTCTGCATGAACTACGGACTGGCGATCGGTGCGCATCTGGTGCTGCTGCCCAATCCGCGCGATACCAAGGCCCTGGTGCGCGCCATCGCCAAGCACCGCGTGACGCTGTTCCCCGGCGTGCCAACCCTGTTCAACAGCCTCAACAATTACCCGGGCATCGAGCAGGTCGACGTGCGCAGCGTCAAGAGCTGCTTCTCGGGTTCGGCCCCGATCGCCAAGGACGTGCTGGAGCGCTTCGAGGCTCTGACCGGCGCGCGCATCATCGAGGGCTTCGGCATGAGCGAGACCTCGCCGGTGACGCACGTCAATCCGCTGGGCGGTCTGCGCAAGATCGGCTCCGTGGGCATCCCCGTGCCCGCCACGGAAGCGCGGGTGGTCTCGGTCGACGACGGTCGTACCGAACTGCCCC
Source organism: Planctomycetota bacterium (assembly GCA_044375105.1). Classification (GTDB taxonomy): domain Bacteria; phylum Planctomycetota; class UBA1135; order UBA1135; genus JBIKLM01. The sequence continues at coordinate 12,834 of JBILNK010000097.1, read as the reverse complement.
CGGGCCGGGAGGGCGAGCTGGTGATCCGCGGGCCGCAGGTGATGGTCGGCTACTGGCAGCGGCCGGACGAGACCCAGAAGGTCCTGATCGACGGCTGGATGCACACCGGCGACCTGGCGGCCATGGACGAACAGGGCTACTTCCGGATCGTCGGCCGCATGAAGGACATGATCAACTTCAACGGCATGAAGGTCTTCCCCGACGAGGTCGACGGGGTCTTGATGTCGCACCCCAAGGTGCTCGAGGCCGCGACGATCGGCGTCCCCGATCCCGAGCGCATCGAATCGGTCAAGTCCTTCGTGGTGCTGCGACCAGGCCAGCAGGCTAGCGCCGAAGAACTGCGCGCCTTCTGCAAGACCCAGCTGGCCGGCTACAAGGTGCCCTACGAGGTCGAGTTCCTGCCCGAGCTGCCGAAGAGCTCGGTGCTCAAGATCCTGCGCCGCGAGCTGCGCGATCGCGAACTCGCCCGCCGGAAGCCCGGAGCCGCTCGCTGATCCCGGCTACGGCCTGGACCGACCCGGCCGAGGCGCTCCGTGAGCGCCGGGCGCCCCGGCGCTGCCTGGTCCGGGCTCGGTCCGCCCTCGCCGTCGCTGTGCTGCGGCCTGGCCGGCGCTCGGGCCGCTCAACCCCAGTTTTGGCCGGCAGGGGCGGGGCTGCGCGGCGCGGGCGGCATGCCGGGCTCCATGGAGCCGGCTCGCGCCGGGTGGGCGCTGGTGCTGCGGTATTCCTCCAGGCTGAAGGAATCCACCTGGATCACCTGGTCGCGGGCCTTTTCGGCTTCGGCCACGCGCTCGGCTTCGGCGCGGCTGATCAGCTGGGCCTCCAGGGCGGCTTGCAGCTGGGCGGCCAGGGGGGCGCGCTGGAGCTTGCCGGCCTTGACGGCGCTGCGCAGCTTGGCGAGCACCTCGTCGGCCTGGTGGCACAGCACGAAGGCGCGCTCGAGCTCCGCCAGATGCTGCGACAGGTCGGTCGGGATGTAGAGGCCGGCGGTCAGTGCGTCGCGCTGCGGGCCGGGACGTTGCAGGGCGTTGGCCACGGCCGCGCCTTGGGCGTCGCTGGGGCCGCGGCCGAGCGGGTTGATGCGCGACCACAAAGCCACCGGATGGCGCAGGATCCAGCCCAGGACCGGCACGGGCAGGTTGCGGTACAGGCCATCGAAGCCGGCTTGCATGCGCTCGAAGGCGTGCTCCATCGACCAGTGCAGGAAGGCTTCGTCCTCCTGCTTGGCGCCCTCGGCCTCGAAGCGGCGCAGCACGGCGTTCCCGAGGTACATCCAGATGAAGATGTCCGAGAAGCGCCCGGTGACCGTCTCGCGGCGCTTGAGATCGCCGCCCAAGCTGGCCATGGACAGGTCCGCCAGGAAGGCGAAGGAGGCCGAGGCCCAGGCCAAGCGCCGGTAGTAGGGGCCGGTCGGGCCTTCGAGCGGGTAGGAAGCGAAGCGCCCGCGGGTCAGGCTGTGGACCACGGTGCGGCAGCCGTTTTCGACCACGTGGCGGACGTGGGACCAGAAGGCCCGGTCGAAGGCCACGGCATCGTCCGCCTCCATGGCCTTGACCTCCTGGTAGGCGTAGGGATGGCAGCGGATCGCACCCTGCCCGAAGATCATCAGCGTGCGCGTCAGGATGTTGGCGCCTTCGACGGTGATGCTGATCGGGGTGCCCTGGTAGGCGTTGGCCAGCAGGTTGCGGGGGCCGCGCGAGATCGCGGCTCCGCCCAGGATGTCCATGGCGTCGTTGAGCGCGTGGCGGGCGGCTTCGGTGAAGGCGTACTTGGCCATGGCGGTCACCACCGCGGGCTTGGCCCCGGAGTCGAGACCGCCGTTGGTGTAGCGCCGGGCGGCCTCCAGGATGTAGGCGGTGCCGCCGATGCGCGCCAAGGGCTCTTGGATGCCTTCGAAGCGACCGATCGCCAGGCCGAATTGCTTGCGCACGGCCGCATAGGCCCCGGCCACGCGGGCGCTCATCAGGGCCGCCGCGGTGCTGGAGGCGGGCAGCGAGATGCCGCGCCCTGCGGCCAGGCACTCCATCAGCATGCGCCAGCCCTTGCCGGCGCCCTCGGGCCCGCCGATGATCGCATCGATCGGCACGAGCACGTTTTCGCCCGAGGTGGGGCAGTTGTAGAACGGCACGCCCAGGGGATCGTGGCGCTTGCCCAGCACCACCCCCGGGGTGCGCGTCGGGATCAACGCGCAGGTGATGCCCAGGTCTCGACCGCGGCCCAGCAGGTTGTCTGGGTCGCTGAGTTTGAAGGCCAGCCCGAGCACGGTCGAGACCGCCGCCAGGGTGATGTAGCGCTTGTTCCAGGACAGCCGCAGGTACAGGCCGCCGTCCTCGCCGCGCACGACCTCGCCGCGCGAACTCAGCGCGCCGGCGTCCGAGCCCGCGCCCGGTTCGGTCAGCGCGAAGCAGGGGATCTCCTCCCCGCGCGCCAGCCGCGGCAGATAGTGGTTCTTCTGGGACTCGGTGCCGTAGTGGATCAGCAGTTCGGCGGGGCCCAGGGAGTTGGGCACCATCACGGTGATCGCCAGAGGTCCGGAGCGCGAGGCCAGTTTCTTGACCACCGCGCTGTTGGCCGAGGGCGAGAATCCGTGGCCGCCGTATTGCTTGGGGATGATCAGGCCGAAGAAGCGCTGCTCCTTGAGGAAGCGCCACACCTCGGGCGGCAGATCGCGGTCCTGGAACACCTGCCAGTCGTCGGTCAAGCGGCAGGCCTCGGCCACCGGACCCTCCAGGAAGGCGCGTTCTTCCGGGGTCAGGTCCGGATAGGCCTCGGAGGAGAGGCGCTCGAAATCCGGTTTGCCCGAGAACAGCTCGGCGTCGGCCCAGACCGTGCCCGCTTCGAGCGCTTCGCGTTCCGTCTGGCTGATCGCCGGCAGGAATTGGAGCAGCTTCATTAGGGCCATCACCGGCCGCGTGACCAGCGCGCGGCGCAGGGGCTCGAGCGAGAACACGACCGCGGCCAGGGCGGCGATCAGCAGCAGCCAGAGCGGCGCGGAGACCAGCACCAAGGCCAGCAGCGCGGCCGTCCACCAGGCCCACAGGGGCGCCGAAAAGAACCCGAGGGCCAGCACGGCCAGGCCGAGCACGCCGAGGGTCAGGAAGGGGTGGTTCCAGAGCAGGGCCAGTTCGCGCAGGGTCGACAGCATGGGATCGGGGGGACGGCGCCGGGGGCCATCTTGCGACCCCGCCGGCTGGGCCCATCGGTTGGCCCGGGTCTGGGACTAGAGCGGTCCCGGGCTCGGACTCCGCAGGGCAGCCGAGGGGCCGGCGGGGCCGAAGGCCTCCCGCCCCGTACCTGGGTGGGCTGGTCCGGCCCGGGGCGGCCTGCGACTGGACGCGGGCACCCAGATCTGGAGGCGCGCGCGTTTCGTGGGCCCAGACCGTCGAGGCAGGGGGGCGGCACGGCCCGGCGTGGGGGCCGCCGCGAAAAGGCGCGGGTCTCGCCCCGTCCCGGGCTCCTCGGCGCGCCCGTCGCCGGGCCGGGGCCCGGGCAGGCTTGGAGCCGCGGCCAAGCCCCGCTTCGACCCCGGCCCGCCCGCTGGGGGACCGCCGGGCCGCGCTAGGGCCTCAGGTGGCCGCGAAGCGCAGCGCGTCCGCCGGCCAGCTCGAGCCCTCCGCGAGCGCCTCGAGGGCCGCCTCCGGATCGGCCACGCGGCACCACATGGCCAGGTGTTCGCGAGCCATGAAGCGCTCTTCGACGCAGCGCACCAGCAGGGCCTCGAGCTGCGTATAGAAGCCGCGCGTGTCGACCAGCAGGATCGGGATCGGCAAGAGCCCCAGGCGCTTGAGGGTCAGGGCCTCGAACAGCTCTTCGAGCGTGCCCGACCCGCCGGGCAGGGCGACCACCGCGTCCGCGCGCTCGAGCATGCGGTGCTTGCGGGTGCGCATGTCGTCGACCAGTTCGAGGCCCGACAGCCCGCGATGACCCCATTCGATCTCGTTCATGAAGTGGGGCAGGACGCCGTGCACCTGGCCGCCGGCCGACAGGGCGCCGTCGGCCAGGGCGCCCATGGAGCCGCGCGCGCCGCCGCCGTAGACGATCTGGTGGCCAGCCCGCGCCAGCCGCACACCCAGCTCGCGGGCCACGGCGTGGTACTCGGGATCGCAGGAGTTGCTCGACGCGCAGTAGACGCAGATCCGCATGGCCGGGAGGATAGCGGCAACCCCGCCGTCTGGTCCCGCTCCGTGCCCGCTGCTCTCCCGCCCCGCATCGCCGGACCCCGACTCCTGATCACCGGGGGTGCGGGCTTCATCGGTTCCCACCTGGCCGAAGCCTGGCTCGCGGCCGGCGGCGCCGTGCGCGTGCTCGACGACCTTTCGACGGGCTGTCTCGACAACCTGCAGGCCTGCCGGGGCCGCGCCGACTTCGAGTTTCGCCTGGGCAGCGTGCTCGAGCGGGCCGAGCTCGAAGGCGCGCTGCATGGGGTCGACGTGGTCGCCCATCTGGCTTCGCTGGTGGGCGTCGAGCGCGTCCTGGCGGACCCCGCGCGCACCGTGGCCGTCGGCGCCGGCTCCGGCCGCCGGCTGGCCCGCCTGTGTCGCGAGCGCCGGCTGCCCCTGCTGAGCGTCTCGTCCTCGGAGGTCTATGGCCCCTGGGCCGAGCCCCCGCTGCGCGAAGCGGATGCGGAGGGGCTGCCCGCTCCCGATCTGCGCGCCTGGGGCCCGCGCGGTCGCTACGCCCGGGCCAAGCGCATCGCCGAGCGCGCGGCCCTGGGCCCCGGAGGCCCCGGGCGAGCCGCGGTCGTGCGGCTCTTCAACGTCTCCGGACCGCGCCAGGGACCGGGCTCGGGCATGGTGCTGCCGCGCCTGGTCTCGGCGGCGCTGGCCGGCGGGCCCCTCGAGCTGTTCGGCGATGGGCTGCAGACGCGCAGCTTTTGCCACGTGCTCGACGCCGCCGAGGGGCTCCAGCGCTTGGCCCGGGGCCTGTGCAGCCCAGACGGCTTGGCGCATCGGCTTTACAACTTGGGCTCGGAGCGGGAGTGCAGCCTCAGGGAGGTCGCCGAGCGGGTGCGGGCCCTGCTGGCCCCAGAGGCGGAGATCCGCGTCTTGGGGGGCCGGGCGATCTCCGGGCGCAGCGGCCTAGATCCCCGACGGCGGGTGCCCTGCCTGCGTCGGCTCGGGGCCGAGCTCTGCTGGCGCCCCGGGCGCGACCTGGACGGGCTGATCCTGGACCTGGCCCGCTGGCTCGCTTCCGGGTCGGCCGGCCTGGCGCCGCTTGGGCACCCCTAGGTGCCGGAGGCGCGGAAAGTCTCCCGATCGAGGCTTCTTTGTCCGCAGAGTGCCGTATTCGGTCAAACCGGCCGGCCGAGGGGCTCAGATTTTCCTGGGGAACGCCGAACACACCCTCCGTGCAGAGCCCGGAACGCCGCAGCCCAGAGGGTCAAGACAATCCCATTGATCGGGACCAATTCGGGCGCTTGGCGCTCCAGGTGCGCCGTCTGCTGACTTCGGATTTCTCGAGCCGCAAAGAGATCGCCGATGCGATCCGCAAGCTGCCTGGCTTTGGGGCCTACCTGATCGAGCGGGTGCGCGGCCAGGCCATGCCGGGGGGCAGCGCGGAGCACCAAGAATTCGAGGATCTAGGCCTGCCCCAGGGCTCCCCGGAATGGGTTCTGTGGCGCTTCGGTGCCCGGGTGGTCGAAAGCTGCCTGTTCGATTACCTGCGCGGGCGCCCCTGGGCCGTGCGCGGATCCGGGAACAAACCGTGAGCCGGTCGGCGGGGCGGCCGCCCGCAGGGGGCTCGAACTCTTGCCGAGCGGCCGCGGCGGCGGGCATCGGCGCCGGGAGTCGCCTCTTTCGAGCTCCCTGACCGGTCCCCTCGGTGGGGCGGCGGGCCTGCCGGAGCCCCAGCCTCGGAGGATCCCTGGCCCTGGACGCGTGGCCGGGCGGGCAGCCTACGGTCTTGGCCGCGGTCCCCGAGGCCCGCCACGGAGGGCCCAGGCGCTGAATTGGGCTTTCCTAGAAGGCCGAAAAGCTCCCGTGGCGGGTAGGTTTATGGGCTGTGGAACTCGGCCGCCCCGGTGGCCGTCCGCCAGGTTCGCGTTCCCTGTGAGCAGGGCCCCCCAGCGCCGAATCCCGTCCCCCGACTCCTCGAGCACCCACCGCCAATGCAGCGTCTCTCCCTCCTGACCGCGGGCGCCCTCGCCCTGATCGGGACTCAACTGGCTCCGACCGCAGCGGCCCAAGCGATCGACACGGTCCGCGTCATCGGCGGCCTGGCCGCGCCCCTGTACGTGACCGGCGCCCCCGGCGAATCCCGTCTGTTCGCGCTGGAGCAAAACAACGCCCGGATCCAGATCCTGGACGGCGGCGTGGTCGCCGGCACCTTCCTGGACGTGAACCCGCTGGCCAGCGCCGGCGGCGAGCGCGGCCTGTTGGGCCTGGCCTTCCACCCGGAGTACGCCACGAACGGCTACTTCTTCATCAACTACACCAACAACTCGGGGGCCACGGTGGTGGCGCGTTACAAGCGCCTGAACGCCAACCAGGCCGACCCGGCCTCCGCGCAGATCCTACTGACCATCTCGCAGCCCTTCTCCAACCACAACGGCGGCTGCTTGCAGTTCGGGCCCGATGGTTACCTGTACATCGGCATGGGCGACGGCGGCAGCGCCAACGACCCGAGCTGCTTCGCGCAGAACAACAACTCGCTGCTCGGCAAGATGCTGCGCATCGACATCAACACGATCGACACGACCGGGACCTATGGGATCCCGGCCACGAACCCCTTCGTCGGGGTCCCGGGCTTCCGGCCTGAGATCTTCATGACCGGCCTGCGCAACCCCTGGCGCTTCAGCTTCGACCGCAAGACCGGCGAGATGTGGATCGGCGACGTGGGCCAGAACGCCTGGGAGGAGATCGACCTGCTGCCCAACGGCGTCGGCGGCCAGAACCTGGGCTGGCGCATTTTTGAGGGCAACAACTGCAACGGACAGGGCTCCTGCCCGGCGACCGTGCCCGGCTGCGCCACGCCCGCGGGCTACTCCTTCCCCGTGTTCGTCTACAGTCATGCCAGCAACAACTGTTCGGTCACCGGCGGCTACCGCTACCGGGGTTCCGCGATCCCGGCCATCGAGGGCCTGTACTTCTTCGGCGACTTCTGCACCGGTCGCACCTGGACCATCGGCTGGAACGGCGTCAGCGCGACCAACTTCACCGACCAGACCGCCAATCTGGCCCCGGTGGGCTTCACGCTCAGCAATATCACCTCCTACGGCCAGGACAACGACGGCGAGCTCTACATCGTCGACTCGAGCGGCGGTGAGATCTTCAAAATCGTCCCGACCGGCCCGGCTGCTCCGGCTCCGTCCCTCTCGGCGGTCTGGCAGAACCTGTCGATCTCCCAGGGCGGCACCCAGTATCTCGAGCTCAACGCGGGCGTGGCCCAAGCGGGCAACCTCTACTTCGTGCTGGGCAGCGCTTCGGGCACCACCCCGGGCCTGACGGTCGACGGCCAGAACCTGCCGCTCAACTTCGACACCTACTTCAGCCTGTCGCTGTCGAGCCCGAACGCGACGCCCTTCGCCAATACCCTCGGCGTGCTGAACCCGCAGGGCCGTGCCAGCGCCCGCGTGCGGGTGCCGGCGGGCGTGCTGGCCCCGACCACCGTTGGGTTGACCTTCCACCACGCCTACGCTTCGATCGACCTGCTTAGCGGCACCGTGGAGTTCACCAGCAACGCGGTCCCGCTGACCCTGGTGCCCTGATCCGAATCCCGGGCAGTCCCGGGGCGGCCTGAGCGCATGCACCGCAGACGCGCAGGTTCGATCCCAGCTCGGACGGCCGGACCCACCCGGAAAACCGGGGGGCCCGGCCAGCCGACCACGGTCGGGGTACTCTTCGGCCAGATCCCAAGTGCCCTCCGACGATGCCGCAACTCGCCAGGGGGGAGGCGCCGTTCCTAGCCACGGCTCCGCGCGTCCCCTCGCCAGAGCCTCCGTGATCTTCCGGATCCTTTCCCTACGCTGCGCGCCCCTCGCCGGGCTCCTCCCGTCGCTCTTCGCCGCCGTGGCTGCCCTGGCGGGCCGCGCCGCAGGCCAGGGCCTCACCCTGCAGACCATCGTGGGGGGCTTCTCTTCGCCGGTGGACGTGCAAGCCCCGCGCGGCGACACGCGCCTGTTCGTGGCCGAGCAGAACTCCGGCCGCATCCGGGTGGTGGTCGGCAACGCGATCTTGCCGAGCCCTTTCCTGGACCTGGGAGGTCAGATCAGCAGCGGGGGCGAGCGCGGCCTGCTGGGTTTGTGTTTCGATCCGGGCTACCACCAAAATCGCTTCTTCTATGTGGCCCTCACCAACCCGGTGGGGGACCTGGAGGTGCGCCGCTACCGCACCACCAGCTGGGATCCCAATCTGGCGGAATCCTGGTCGGCTCGGCTGGTGATCGCCGTTCCGCAGCCGTTCCCCAACCACAACGGCGGATCGCTGCGCTTCGGACCCGACGGACACCTGTACATCGGCACAGGCGACGGCGGCGGGTCCGACGATCCGGACTGTGTCAGCCAAAACCTCAATTCTCTGCTGGGCAAGATCCTGCGTCTCGACGTGCGCAGCCTGGACAGCACCGGAAGCTACACGATCCCGCCCCAGAATCCCCTTGTTGGCCAGGCCGGCGCTCGCGGCGAGATCTTCGCCCTGGGGCTGCGCAATCCCTGGCGCTTCGGGTTCGACAGCCACAGCGGCGGGCTGCTGATCGCCGATGTGGGCGAGGCCGCGCGCGAAGAGGTGTCTTGGTTGCACCTGGGCCCGGGAGGCACCAACTTCGGCTGGCCCGAGATGGAGGGCACCCTCTGCAACGGCAACGCCTCCTGCCCGCCGGCCACGCCGGGCTGCTGGTCGCCCGCCCTGCGCCCGCCGATCCACGAATACACCCACGATTTCTGGAGCGGCGGCTGCTCGATCGTGGGCGGAGTGGTCTATCGCGGCTGCGCCTTGCCGGGCCTCTCCGGCAGCGCTTGGTTCGCCGACTTTTGCGGCGGCAAGATCTGGAGCCTCGACACCAACGGCTGGGTCAGCTGGGGCTTGGTCGAACGAACGAATGAGCTGGCCCCGGCCGCCTTGGGAGGCACCTTCAAGGTGATCACTGCCTTGGCTGAAGACGCGCGCGGAGAGCTCTTGATACTCGAGCAGACCGGCATGCTCTACCGCATGGTGGCCAGCGCCGGCGCGGCCGCCTGCCAGCCCCTGCGCGCCCGTTTTCAGCGCCTTTCGGTCAGCCAGGGAGGCCTGCAGCAGCTCGACCTCCAATTCGGCAGCGCCCTGGCCAACCGGGCCTTCGCGCTGCTGGGCAGCGCCGCGGGTACCTGGCCCGGCTTCAGCCTGGATGGGGTCACGATCCCGCTCAATCTCGACGGCTACCTGCAGTGGATCCTGGGCGGCGCGGCGGTGGGCCTGATCAGCCCCGGGGTGGGTCTGCTGGGCCCCTCTGGCGAGGCCCTGATCGATCTGCGCCTTCCGCCCGGGGCCGCCTCCCAGGCCGCCGGGCTGATCTTGCACCACGCGGTGGTGGCCATCGATCCGATCTGGATGATCGTGCGGGCCAGCTCCAACGCAGTGCCGCTCGAACTGGTGCCCTGATCGCCACAGGGTCGATCTCGGGGGCCCCTCCAGCGCTTATCCTGCCTGCCCAGCGCCTGATCGGCAGGCCCCGCCCTCCCAGCTCGGGACCGGCGCGGGCAGCAGCCCCTCCGAGCCGGCGGCGCGCGCACGGATGATCGCCCCTCCCAATCGCATCGTCCTGCTCGGCTCGACCGGCAGGCTCGGAACCGAGATCCAGCGTCGGCTGGGAAGCAGCGCCACGGTTCTCGGAGTATCCCGCGGCCGCTCTGGCGGCAGCCCCGAAGCGCGCGCGGATGTGCACGATGGCGCGGCCTTGGCCAAGCTGCTGCGGCCCGGCGACCTGGTGATCGACGCGAGTGCGGCGTTCCGCCCGCGGGGCGGCCGCACCCTGGCGGGCCTGCGCCTGGCGCTCGCGGCCGGCGCCCACTGGCTCGATCTCTCCCAGGAGCGCGCGGGCGTGGTCGGATCCACCGGGCTGGATGCGGACGCGAAGTCGAAGGGACTGGCGCTGATCAGCGGGGCTGGCTTGTTCCCCGGCTTGTGCGCGCCTTTCGTGCGCGAGGCCTGCCAGGCGGTCAAGCGCGTCAACGAGATCTTGATCGGCTGGGCGCCTGGGCAGGGACTCGCTTTCGGGCCCGAGTCCGAGCTGGATTTGGCCTGCCAAGCCGGCGGCGAGGCCAAGCTGCTGCTCGGCGGCGAATGGAGCAGCCGGCGCCTGTTCGGCGATCGGCGCGCTTTTTTCCACCCCGAGCCCCTTGGCGAGCTGTTCAGCTACAACCTGGACGTTCCCGACCTGGAGCTGTACACCGGCCCGGGCTTCAAGTCGGCTTCCGTGCGCGTCTCGATCGGTGCGCGCCCTTGGCGGTTGCGCATGGCCCTGCGGGCTCTCGAGGGCGCGCGCCCCGGCATCGAGCCCCAAGCGGCGCTCAAGAAGCTGCGCCTGTGGTCCGGGCGGCCGGCGCTGCGCAGCGGCTGCTTGACCCTGCTCGTGCGCGGGGTCGACATCGCGGCCAATCCCCAGGAAAGACGCCGCTCCTGGCTCTTCCCGGATGCGGGCGTCGGGCTCGCTGCCACCCCGGCCGTGCTGCTGGCACGCCGGGCCCTCGAGGGCAAGCTCGATCCCGGTGCGGGGCCGTGCCTGGCGGCCCTTTCGGTCGAGGAGCTGACCCGCGAGTTAGAGTCCCTGGGCTATCGCCAGCGTCTGGGCTCCCTGGGCGGCTGGCAGAGCTAAAGCAGGGCGTCGCGCAGCGCCTCGGCCCAGCCCCCTGCCGCCCAGGGCGGCCGGACTGCCACGGGGTTCCTCTGAGAGTGAACCGGGGCCGTGCCTGGAGCGCCGAGCAGCAAACCGCACAACGCCCTCCTGCCGCCTGCGGCACCCCCTCTGGTCCATCCCATGCAGCCGCCCCCCCAGATCGCCCCCAGCTTGGAGATCCCGGCTCCCCACGACACCCATCTCGAAGCTCTGGCGCGGCGCGTGGAAGCGCTCGAACGCCGCGCGATCCTCGGCCGGCGCTGGTCCGGGATCGGATGGGTCCTGGCCCTGGCCAGCGGCGGGCTGCTTGGTTTCCTGACGCCCGCTGGGGCCGGCCTGCCGCAGCCTCGGAGCGCCGCTTTGGCCCTACCGCCATCCGCCCAGGAACCGCCGCCCGCCGACCCGGCCAAACCTGCGGCTCCCGGGCCCCAGGAGTTTGCCCTGCGCGACGCATCCGGCCGCATGCGCCTGTGGATGGGCATCCTGCCAGGGGGCTCCGTGGGCCTTGGGCTCTACGACGAAAAGGGCGTCGCGCGCAGCGAGCTGTTCCTCTCGAACCAGGGCTCCGCCCGGTTGCTGATCAGCGACAACCGCGGGGTCGGCCGGGCCCTCCTCGGGGTCGGGGACGATGGCCAGCCGGCATTGCAGCTGGCCAACGAGGCCGGCCAGAGTTTGGCGGAGGCGGGGGTCATGATCGACGGCTCGACCCGCCTTCGCCTGCGCGATCCGGGCAGTGGCAAGCGGCTCGAGCTGCGGCTCCTGGCCGATGGCCGTCCGGGCCTAGAGATCTTCGGAGAGGACGGCAAAGCGCGCATCTCCCTGGGGCTGTCCGCCCTGGACGATCCGGGTCTCAAACTGGTGGACAGCACCGGGCGGCGGGTCTTCGAGCGCTGACCCGGGCCCCGGGCACCCTTGCTAGCCCGCGCGCCCAGCACCGGGCGGCTTCCTGCCTGGCGATCGCAGCGGGGCCCGCGGGGGCCTAAGCTCTGCCCCGGCGCGCCCCGCCGCCGTTCCCCTCGCCCGATCGAAGCCATGAGCGCCTCCTCCCCCTGGGTCCAAGACATCACTGAACGGGATTTCGCTCCGCTGCTCGAGCGCTCCCAGAGCGTGCCGGTGCTGATCGACTTCTGGGCGCCCTGGTGTGGCCCCTGCCGCACCCTGACGCCGCTGCTTGTCAAGCTGGCCGACGAGTACCAGGGCGCCTTCCTGCTGGCCAAGGTCAACACCGACGAACAGCCCCGGCTGGCCCAGGCTTTCCAGATACAGAGCATCCCCTCGGTCAAGCTGGTCTCCGGCGGCCGCCTGGTGGACCAGTTCGACGGGGCCCTGCCCGAGCGCGAGCTCAGGCGCTTCCTCGAGACCTACCTCGGTCCACCAGGCGCCGCTGCGCCGCCAGAGCCAAGCGCCGAGCCCGCTGTCGAGGCCTCCTCCGATCCCCTGGCCCAGGCGGAGGCCCTGGCTCAATCGGGCGCCCTGGAGCCGGCCATCGCGGCCCTGCGCGCGCTGCTGGGCCAGATCCAATCGGAGGGCCGCCCGCGGGCGGCGCCCGCCGCCGAGCTGCTGCTCGCGGAGCTGCTGGTCGAGCTCAGCGATCAAGCCCCTGACCCGCAAGCGGACGGCGCCCGTTTCGCCGAGGCCACGCGCCTGTCCGGCGGCATCGAACCGGCCACCGAGGCAGCCCTGCGGGAGGCCCTGCCCCGCGATCCGAGGCGCCGCGAATCGGCGGCCCCGATCGCCTGGGGCGTGGTCGAAGCCCCGCGGCTGCGCAATCTGCGCGGCCGCCTGGCCCTCGGCCCGCGCAGCGCCGTGCTGCCGTTGCCCAGCGGCGCCCCGCCGGCGCGGGTGGCCCTCGAGCGCGGCCGCGCTCTGGCCCTGCGCGGCGAGTTCGAGCCGGCTCTCGAGGCCCTGGTGGAGTCCCTGGCCAGCGATCGCCTACTGGAGGGCGGCTTGGCCCAGCAGCTGATTCGCGCGGTCTTCGATATCCTGGGGCCTGACGACCCGCTGACCGGGCGTTATCGCAGGCGCCTG
>JBILNK010000007.1:0-53973 GCA_044375105.1 Planctomycetota bacterium | reverse complement strand
TACGTTCTGCAGCGTTGTTTCGGCGATGTTGCGCAGGGCTTCGTGGGTCAGGAAGGCCTGGTGCGCAGTGATCAGCACGTTGGGGAAGGTCAGCAGGCGCGCCAGGGTATCGTCCTGCAGGCCCTGATCGGACAGGTCGTGGAAGAAGACGTTCTCTTCCTCCTCGTAGACGTCCAGGGCCGCCCCGCCCAGGTGGCGGCGCTTGAGGGCGCCGATCAGGGCGCGTGTATCGATCAGCGCGCCGCGGCCGGTGTTGACCAGCAGCACCCCGGGCTTCATCGTGGCCAGGGCGGCTTCGTCGATCATGTGCCGCGTCCCGGGCGTCAGGGGCACGTGCAGGCTGATCACGTCGGATTCGCTATAGATGCGCGGCAGGTCGCACTGCTCGGCACCGAGTTCGCGGGCCAGGTCGCGGCGGTCCTGCTGGTCGTAGAGCAGCACGCGGCAGCCGAAGCCGGTCAGGATGCGGGCCATGACCTCGCCGATGCGGCCCACCCCGACCACCGCGGCGGTCTTGCCGTAGAGGTCGAAGCCCACCAGCCCGTCCAGGGAGAAGTCCAGCTCGCGCACGCGCAGGTGGGCGCGATGGATCTTGCGATTGAGCGCCTGCAGGAGCGCGATGGCGTGCTCGGCGACCGCGTGCGGCGAATAGGCCGGGACGCGCGCCACGCTGAGGCCCAGGCGTTCCGCCGCGAGCAGGTCCACGTGGTTGAAGCCAGCCGAACGCAGCGCGATCAAGCGTGTGCCGCCGGCCTGCAGCAGGGTCAGCGTCGCGGCGTCCAGTTTGTCGTTGGCGAAGGCCGCGATCGCCGGGAAGCCGGCCGCCAGAGGCGCGGTGCGTTCGGTCAAGCGCGCTTCGATGAATTCGAGCTCATGGCCGAAGGCCTGGTTGGCGGCCTCGAGGGGCGGGCGTTCGAAGGCGTGGGCGTCGAAGATGGCGAGTCGCATGGTTTTGCGGGGCGCGGGCAGCGCGCGCACTCGATCGAATTCTAGTCCGCGAGCGACCCTGCTGGGGCGCGCCACACACGGGGAGCTTGGCCAAAGCGCACCGAGCACGGCCCTCAGCGCGCGCCGCTCCAGTGCGGGGGTGCCTGGCCGCCGCGTGGCGGGCTCTGGCGCGTTCCTTGCCGTGATGGCGGTCGACGGGCGCAGAATCCGAAGCGCTGGCCGGCTCCGGAGTGCCGCGATCTCGGCGTGCAGCGGCAGCGCCACCAGGGCGCGCCGAGCTCAGGGTCGCTCCGCGGGCGGCAGCGCATCCAGCGCCAGGGCGGCGCGGTAGTTTGCCGCAGCTTGATGGTAGGCCAGCTGGACCTCGAGCTCGGCGACTTCGGCCTCGGCCAGCTGGATCTCGCGCAGGTTGATGCGCAGCAGGTCGGAGCGCCCCAGCCGGAAGGACTCCTGCTCGGCGGCCACCAGCTCGCGCGCCAGGCGCACGTTGGTGCCGGCCTGGTCGATCTGATCAAAGGCCGCCTGCAGGGCCGAGAGCGCATCGGAGATCTCGTTCAGCACGCGGTCGCGCGCGAAGTTGCGCTCGATCTGCAGGCGTTCGAGCTCGGTCGTGGCCTGGCGCAGCAGGCCGCGCGCCAAGCGCCGCTGCATGGGCAGCTTGAACTCGAGGCCCGCAAAGAGCTCGAACTCGTTCAGGTCCTTGTACGGGCTGTCGTCGACGTCCTGGCTGGCATCGACCTTGACGTCCAGGTTGGGCAGCAGCTGGTTGTCGGCCAGGGCCTGGTCGGTGCGCGTGCGATCGATCAGCAGTTCGATGCGGCGCAGCTCGGGCCGGCGCGGCAGGGCCCCGACGGCGACCTCCTGGAAACTGGCCCAGTCCGGCCGCACCGGCGTGGTCCAGGCGTCCGGCAGGCGTTCCCGGCCAGGCACGATCGGCTCGTCCTCCGGAGTTCGCAGGAACAGCGACAGGGCCAGGGAGGCCTGCTCGAGGCTGCGCCGCGCACGCACCACCAGGATCTCGCGCTGCACGATCAGGCGCTGGTTGTCGGTCTTGTCGATGCCGGCCAGGAAGCGCAGCTCGACGCCCTGGGCGATGCCTTCGGCGCGCGCTTGAGCCAGGCCCAGCAGCTCTTCGGCCACGGAGAGGCGCAGGCCCTCGGCCACCCATTGGTTGTAGGAGCGCGTGGCCGCCAGGATGAAGTCGATGCGCCCCTGGGCGATGCGCGGGTCGGCCAGGGCCTGGTCGATCTGCTCCTGGCGCAGCTTGAGGCGCCGCGAATCGATTTCGCGGTCGCGCAGCAGCGGAAAGCGCCCGCCGACCGCGAATTCGCCGCCGCTCTGGGTGCGCGCTTCGTAGTAGTCCGGCAGCAGCCCGTCGCTGATGCGATAGCCCCCGTACACGGATCCGCCGGTCCACAGGGGCTGTTCGAGCAGCGCCTCGCCCACGGTGGCCGAATAGAAGCCGGAGAAGTTGCGACCGGCCTTGGCGAAGAAGTTGGTGTCGAAGGCGCCCAGGGCCTGCTGCAGCTGAGCCGAAGCCAGGTCCTGCTCGAGCAGAACGCTGAGATACGGCGGATAGCGCTCGTAGACCGAGGCCAGCACCTCCTCGAGCATCAGCGGCTGGCGCGCCTGGGCGGGGGCCGCTTCGGGCCCCTGCGCCTCTCCCGCCGGGGGCTCGCCGCCTTCTAGCGGCTCGAGCGCCGGCTGGGGCTGGGGCACGAAAGCCGGGGGCCGCGGCTCTGGGAAGTCCTTCTCGCGGGCTTCGAAATCGGGGGGTTCGTAGCCGGGCCCCATGCAGCCCGACAGCAGTGCGATCAGCGCCGGCGCCAGCCAGCGGGGCGAGCGCCAGGTCGCGCTCCTGCCGGACGCTGCGCTCATTTGTCGCCGTCCTCAGCGTCCTTGGCGTCGTCGCCCATCGAGGACCGACCCAGCTTGGGCGTGCCGTACTCCTTGGGCTTGTCCAGGCTGGGCGGGAAGCCGTTGAAGCGCCGCCAGAACTCGAACCACAACGGCACTTCCTTGAGCATGACCCAGCCGCGGGCGTTGACGCCCTGACGAAGCCAGCGCCCATCAGGCCAGGCGTGGGGATTCTCGGGCGTGACCGCGGGCGGGATCGTCAGCATGTCGCGCATCGCCTGCGCGATCGCGCTCTCCTCTTCCGAGAAGGGCCGCTCGTCGGGCAGGACCATCACGCGGAACTGTCCGTCGCCGGAATCGAAGCGGTCGACGAAGGCGACCTTGCCGCCGAAGGTGCCGACCGCCGCGCTGGGCCAGCCGACGAACTGCACCGCCGGCCAGCCCTCGAACTGCAGGCGCACGTGCGAGCCGACCTCGATGAAGGTCACGTCGTTGCCGTCGACGATCAGCTCGACCGCGAGCTGGGCGCTGTCCGGGACGAGCATGGCCAGGTTGGCGCCGGCCTTGACGAAGCCGCCCCCTTGTCCGTTGGCCATCAGGTTCTGCACCGTGCCCGCCACCGGCGCCACCAGGGCTTGCTGGCGTTGGCGCTGCAGGGTGACCTTCAGGCGCTGGATACTGGCATCCGCTTCGGCGACCTCGCCTTCCGCGCTGCGCTGCAGACCGGTTGCCCCCTGGATCTTGACCTGTTCGTCGCGCTCGATGCGCTGCCGGGCGCTTTGGCGGGCGCTCAGGTTCGCTTCCGCGGCCGCGACCTGGGCTCGGCGCGCTTCCAGGCGCGCCTTCTCGACCCCGAGCTGCTGGCGCGCGCGCTCCAGTTCGATGCCCGGTGCGATCTCCTTGGCGATCAGCCCGTCGAACATGGTCTGCTGGAATTCGGCGAGCTTGATGTTCTCCTCGGCCACGGCGATTTCCTGGCGCGCGGCGACGACACTCTGTACGGCCGCCTCCACATCGTGGTCCGCCATGCGGATCGCGGCTTCGCGCGCGCTCATGGCCTCTTCCACCTGGCGCGAATAGGCCTCGACCTTGCGCTGGGCCGCATCTCGCTTGGCTTCCGCCGCCGCCATCTGCTCCTCGAGGCGCTGCAGGATCTCGGGATCGTTGTCGGCCAGGTCCACGATCTTCTGGCCAGCTTCGACGTGATCGCCTTCGCGCACGTGCCAGGTCATGATCAACCCGTCGGTGCGCGCCTGGAGCGGCATGGGGCGGTTGACCGGGTCGAATTCGATCACACGCCCGAAACCCGGCAGGTTCTGGCGCCAGGGCACGCGCAGCAGCAGGACAGCCAGCAGGACCAGGCCGATGGCCAGGCCCCAGGAGAAGGCCTTGAGCCAGCGCGTGGCGCCGACCAGTTCGATGGCCGGCAGGGGCGCGTCGGTCGAGTGGGCAACGCTGCTCATGACGGGCGATTGGTGTCGGCGCTGGTTTCCGTGATGGCGCGGGCAAATCGCGGCGCGGGCAGTTCGATCTTGCGGGGGCAGCGCTCGAGGGTCGCGCGGTACTCGCTGGCGATCAGCACCGTCCAGCCACGTTCGGGGCTCAGCAACGCCTCCGTGACCCGTTCGCGCAGGTCGTGATCGATGCCGTCGAGGGCCTTGTCCAGCAGCAGCACGCGCGGCTGGTGCAGCAGGGCGCGCGCCAAGGTCAGGCGCAGGGCCTCGCTGGAGGCCAAGCTCGGCGCGCCGGTGTCGAGGCGCGTTTCGAGACCCTGCGGCAGGGCCATCAGGGGCTCCCACAGCTCGACCAGCTCGAGCGAGGTTCGCACGCTGGCGAGATCGAGGTCCTCGCGGCCGAGGCGCAGGTTCTCGAGCACGGTGCCCGCGAAGATCTCCGGGTCGCGCACCAGCACGACCGATTCGCGCAGGCCGCGCAGGTGCAGTTGGCGCAGGTCGACGCCGCCGTAGGTGATGTAGCCGGTGGTGGGGGTGCGGCGGCCCGCGATCAGCTCGAGCAAGGTGCTGACCCCGGCACCGTGCAGGCCTTCGATCGCGACGTGCTCGCCGGCGGCGATGTCGAGATCCAGGTCCTTCAACAGGGGCTGCTGGCCGGCGTAGGCATAGGAGACCCGCTTGAGCTCGATCTGATGGGACGCCGCGCCGGGCGGATTGTCTTCGCCGCCCTGGCGCTCCTGGGGCAGCCCCAGGACCACGTACAACTTGTCCGCGGCTGCGCACACGTCGTACCAGGAGGCCAGCATCGGGCCCAGCTTGCCGATGTTGGCGGCGATGCCGCTGACGATCAGTTCGCTGGCCACCAGCTGGCCCGGGGTCAAGGTCTGGTTGATCACCAGCCAGCCGCCCACGGCCAGCATCGCCGTGGCCGCGAAGGCCTGCAGGAACAGCGAGCCGATCGTCTGGGTGAACAGGATCCGGAAGTGCCCGCTGCGCCGGTGCAGGTAGCGCTCGCAGAGATCGTTGGTGCGCTCCAGGGCGAACAGTCCGCCGGTGCGCGTCACGAAGGTGGTCTCTTCGCTGATCAGGTTTTCGAGCCAGGCCAGGACCTCGAACTTGGCCATCGACTCTTCGACCGCGGTGCGCACCGCGCGCCGGCCGAGCACCACCACCACCACGAACAACAGCACCAGCAGGATCGCCACGAAGCCGAGCAGGGCTGGGTGGAACAGGCTCAGCACCACCATGCCCAACGCCGAGGCCAGGACCGTGTTGACCGCGTAGAGCATCAGCTCCGAGGTCTTCTTCTGGACGGTGACGACCTCCAGGAAGCGGTTGACCAGCTCCGGGCCGTGGATGCCGTCCAGGGATTCGGCGCGCAGGTTGGTCAGGCGCCGGGCGAAGTCGCCGGCCACGCGCACGAACAGGCGCCGCTGCACGACTTCGATGGCCCAGGTCTGCAGGGCCTGGAACAGGCCCGACAGGATGTAGGCGACCAGCAGGCCCGCGCTCAGGATCACCAGGGGCTGCACCAGGGTCCCGAAGAACACGTTCGAGAGGAACGCGTCGATCGCGAGGGGCGCGGCCAGGGAAAGCAGGGCCGTGCCGACCGCGAAAACGAGAACGACCTTGAGCTCCTGCCATTCGGGCCGCAGCAGGCCGAAGTAGAGGAGCGCCGGGTGGGGGCCGTGGTGCCCGTGGTGGACCCCCTGGACTCCGACGGTCAGGTGGTGGCCGCCCTGGCCGTGGCCCCCTTCGGCCGAACCGCCAGCCATCAGGAAGACCTCGGGCGATGGGCCAGCGCGGCGTCGGCGGCCCGGGTACGGGGGGTGGCAACCCGCAGGGAGGGGTCTTGGGGGGGGGGCTGGCTCATCGGCAGGGGAGCGATCGGAGTCGGATCTGGCTTCGATCGGGGCAAGCGTCCAGGGCCTACGCCGACAAGCTAAAGTTAGGGCGCCGGTTCGCGGGATTTCTAGATCTGTCCGCGGGTTTGGAGGCCGATCCCACCCCGGGGTGCGTTCGTGGCGCCAGCGACGGCTGCCTGGCCCCGCGCTACCCCGCTCGGATCCGTGCCGCTCGAGCTCGCCGAAATGCTGATAGCCTTGATCGAGCTTCACGCGTTGGCCGGAGGTCTGGTCGGCGGTTTGTTCGTGACCCTGGGGATCGACCGGGTCGATCCTGCGGCCGCTGGGGCACCCCTCGGTCTGCGGTTGCTGCTCCGGCCCCTGAGCGCGGCCCTGTAGCCCTGGACGCTCTGGCGCTGGCGGCGCGGACCGGCGAAGCCTCGGCCCACAGGCGCGCCCTCGCGGCGGGGAAGCCGCGCTGATCCGCAGCCTGCGCTGCCGGAGTCCCGTCTGGCTGGCCCTGTGGGCGCTGCTCGGGCTGACCGGGGTGGCCCTGGCCTGGCGGACGCGGCCCCGTCGGGAATGGCTGCTCGAGCACGTCCCGAGGTTGCCCGCCCCTGACTGGACGCGGTCTGCGCGGTTCCAGCGCGGCCCGCCGGCGCCGGCCCTTGGGGGCAGCGGGGGGCCCCGTCGGTTGGCCCTCGGCGCGCCGCCCGGCCCGGGGGCCCCGGAGGTGCTGGTCTACGGCTCCCCGGTCGGTGCTCCCGAGGCACCCCAGGGACTGCCCGCTGATGCGCACCTGCTCGGCATCTCGTCCGATTTCGAGCTGCCCCGCGAGCTGCCTCCCGGACTTCAAAGCCTGTGGATCTACAGCCTGGGCCACGCGCGCGCGCTCGCGGCCTACGACCTGCCCCCGGACCCGCGCTGAATCCCGCACACCATGGGCCTCGGCTATCGCGCCATCTCCTGGAATCCCTACAAGCGCCGCTTCGACCTGTGGCTGCTGGCCGCGATCGGCTTGCACCTCGTGCTGTTCGTCGGTTCGGGTTCCCTGCGCCATCCCGAAGCCACCGCGGAAACCCTGCTGATCCGCGGCCTGGCGGTGGGCGCCTTCTTGCTGCTGACCGCGATCCTGGCCATCGGGCCCCTCGCCCGGCTGGACGATCGCTGGCTGCCGCTGCTCTACAACCGCCGGCACCTGGGCGTGGCCATGTTCCTGCTGGCGGCGGCCCACGCCGGCTTCGCGCTGCTGCAGTTCCACGGCTTCGGGACCCTCGATCCGCTGGTCAGCCTGCTGGTCAGCAATCCGCGCGCGGGCAGCCTCAGCCAGTTCCCTTTCGAATGGCTTGGCCTGGCGGCGCTGCTGATCCTGTTCCTGATGGCGGCCTCCAGCCATGACTTCAGGCTGGCGCAATGGAGCGCCCCGGTGTGGAAGCGCCTGCACCTCGCGGTCTACGGCGCCTACTGGCTGGTCGTGTTGCACGTGGCGCTCGGCCCTTTGCAGGACGACTCCCGCCCCGGCGCTTGGGCGGTGTTGCTCGCACCGGCGCTGGCCCTGACCGGTGTGCAGCTCACGGCCGGCTGGCGCGAGCGCGCCAGGGACGTCGAGTCCCCCGCGCCCCCCGGTGGCTGGTTGCCGATCGGTGATCCCGCCTCGATCCCCGACGGGCGGGCCCGGCTGGTCGTCGCCGGCGGTGAGCGCGTGGCGGTATTCCGCGACGGCGATCGGCTGTTCGCGCTTTCCGGCGTTTGCCAGCACCAAAGCGGTCCTTTGGGCGAGGGGCGCGTGCGCGCCGGCTGCGCGGTTTGCCCCTGGCACGGCAACGAATATCGCCTCGAGTCCGGGCGCTCCCCGGAGCCCTTCCAGGAGGCGGTGCCCCAATTCCGCCTGCGCCTCACGGCGGGTCAGCTCGAGCTCGACCCGCGCCCGCTGCCCCCGGGCAGTTCCCTTGAGCCGCTGGAGGTCCCCAGTGCTTCCGCCGCGACCCCAGAGCCCTTCTTCGTGGGCTACGCCGCCGAGTCGGATCCCGCCCTGCGCGCCGCCTGGCGCCGACGGGCCGCGCTGTTCGCGGGTCCGCTGTTGCTGCTCTCGGCCCAGACCGGGGCCTTGCAGCCCCCCCTTCGCCCGCGCCAACTTCGAATTCGGCCAGCCCCGCACCCTCTCGGGCTGGATCGGCCTGGCGCCGGCCCCGCACCTGGCCGTTCCTCGGCCGGGTTCGGAAGGTTTTTCGCGTTATCTGCTCGTGGCCCCGGGAAAACACGGGGCCGCCGAGCTGGCCGAGCCCTTCGAGGGCCGCTATGTGAACCTGTCCGCCAGCTTGGCTCACCGGGACGGCGCCACGCTGCTCGAGATCGTGCCCGATTCGATCGTCCCGGTTGCGGCTCCCGAGGGGGCGCCTGCACCCACCGGGCTGCGCGAGCTCGGCCCCCGGCGCCTGCGCGGGGAAATCGTCGATTCCAAGTGCTTCCTCGGCGTCATGAAGCCCGGCGAGCTCGAGTCCCACCGCGCCTGCGCCTCGCTGTGCATCCGCGGCGGCATCCCGCCGGTGCCGTGCGTGCGGCGCGACGACGGCAGCGCCACCTACTGGCTGCTGGTCGATGCGTCCGGTGGCGCCATCAACCAGGCGGTGCTGCCCTTCGTGGCGGAGCCGGTCGAAATCGTGGGCCAGGGGCAGGCCCTCGGAGACCTGCTCGTCCTGCAGGTCGAGCCCGCCGGCATCCGGCGCCTGTGACCGCCCCTGGCCCCCCCAAGCGGGGGCGGGGCCGAAAGCGGGCGCTGGGGCGGTTTCCGCTTGGGTCGCCTCGCGCGGGCTTCCGATGAAACCCGTACCCCCTGGGAAGGACTTCCCAGGTCTTTCCCGGAGGTGTCCCCTGCGCTGGTCGCCCCACCTGCCCGTCCTCTCCACCGCTGCCCTGCTGCTGGTCCTGAGCCTGCGGCCCGAAGGCACCGCGGCCGCCCGCGAGAACGCCGGCCCGCGCCTGCCGCGTTTCGTGCGCGCGGAGCTCGAGCGCAGCCTGGAACGGCTGAGCGGGTTGGCCGCGGCTCTGTCCGCCGAACCCGCTGGCGCGGGGGCCTGCACCGCGCGACTGGCGCTTTACGGCGAAGTCCCCGAGCGGCTGCTGTGCCTTTCGATCGAACGCCTCGACGGCTCGCCCGCAGCCAGCCTCGGAGCCCGTCCCTCGCCGCTTCGCGCCGGCCAGCCGGCCTTCGACCGGGTGCACCGCGATGTCCGCGGCTATATCGGCGCGCCGCACTTCGATCCAGAGTTTGGCCGCTGGTGTGTGACCTTGACCGCGCCGCTGATCGGCGGCGACGGGGACGCTGCCCTGCTGCGAGCGGAACTCGACCTGTCCGCGCTGCTGGCCGAACGCCAACGCTGATCGGCTCCATTGCAACGCGGGACTGCGACCGCAGGGGCGAGTCTCGGGCGCCTGCGCGCGCGCTTCACAGGGGCTGCCGGCTGCGCTCGGCCCAGCGCAGCTTGGCGCTCTTACTGCGCGGGTTTTCGCGTCGTTCGGCCGCGCTCGGACGCTGTACCTCGGAGCTGATTCGGGCGTAGAGGCCCTGCTCTTGACCGTTGCGGAAGGCCTGCTTGATGCGGCGGTCCTCGCCCGAGTGGAACGAGAGGAACACCGCCCGGGCGCCCGGCGCCAGGCATGCCGGCAGCGCCTCCAGGAGGCGATCGAGGGCCCCCAATTCGTCGTTGACGGCGATCCGCAGGGCCTGGAAGCAGCGCCGCACGGTCAGCTCGACCCGCTCCGGTTCCAGGCGCGGTCGCTGCTGCGCCAGGATCGTCCGCACGGCCAGGGCCAGTTCGGTGGTGCGTGCGATCGGCCGCTGCTCCCGCCAGCGCAGCAGGCCGCCGGCGAGCAGGTCGGCCTCGGGTTCGTCCGCGTGGGCCCTCAAGGCCGCCGCCAGTTCGCGCTGGCTGGCCCTGCCCAGCCATTGGGCTGCCGAGGGCGCGCGGCTCGGATTGAGCCGCAGGTCGAGCGGGCCGTCCAGCTTGTAGCTGAAGCCGCGCTGGGGGTCGTCGAGCTGCATCGAAGAGACGCCCAGGTCCGCGAGCAGGCCGTCGACCCCCGCGATGCCCAGCTCCGCCAGCACCTGGGGCAGCCCGGCGAAGTTGCTGCGGCGCGCTTCGAAGAGCGGCGGGCCGTAGCCGAGCGCCCCCAGGCGCTCGCGCGTGCGCTGCAGCTCGATCGGATCCGCATCCAGGCCGATCAAGCGCCCGGCTGGGCCGCTCCCGCCGCTGAGGACCAGCAGCTCGAGCAGCGCGCGCGCGTGGCCCCCGTATCCCAGGGTGCAATCCACCAGGATCTGGCCCGGCCGCGGCGCCAAGGCCGCGACCACCTCAGCCACTAGGATCGGTCGGTGGCTGCCGGCTGGCGTCCGGCCCGCGGCCAGGACCTTGGCGACATCCTCCGCGTAGCGTTGCGGGTCGTGTTCCTTGTACTTCTCTTCGAAACGCCGCGGGTGCGTCCCGCGGTAGCGCGGCCGCCGCCTACGGCTCGGTTGAGGGTCCGCCGCGCTCATCGCCCGAGCATACGCTTCGAGCCGGTTCTCCGCGTCCGGGCTGCCCCGCGGCTGGAAAGTCGACCTTGGGTGCCCCGCGCTCGGCTGTAGCGTCGATCCGAGCCATTGCGGCCGCCGAACGGTAGGCCTGGGAGCGGGCTGGGCCGACGGAAAAGACGCAGGCGAGTCGGCTTCATCTCGGCTGATCAGCGTCGGTTTAGGGGGTCCAGCCCAAGGCGCCAGCGTGCCGCCGGGCGGGATCCTCCGGCGGTCTGAGGTCACCGGGCTGGGGCAATGAATCCGCGCGGCTCTGCGCAGAATACCCGCTAGGCAAGCGCCTGGCGTAAGGTCGTTTCGCCGTCCGAAACCGAGCTCCAGGCCATCCCGTGCGCGTCCAGTCAGAGCTCTGCCCATGGGCAAGAACTGTACTGCCGGGCTAAAATGCGGTCATGCAACGGCGGCTGGCGTGTGCCATTGGACTGTGTTCGACACCGACGTTGCTGGCGGGTCTGCTGGTGGGTTGGTTCGCTTGGCAGGGGTATGGGGAGGGTGGAACGGGTTGGTATCAGACCGCCTGGAGCTGGCTCGCGGCGGGCGCTTGGGTGCCGCTCGGCGCAGGGTTTGTGTGCTTGTGCTGGTATCGCTCGCAAGCGCGGACCGCGAGGCTCGACGAGCGCCATAGCCGTCGGCGCTTTCTCTGGACCTGGGCGCTGATGCTGCTCAATGGACCGGCGGTCTGGCTGCTGCATGCGATCGGTATGGCCGCCGATGGTTGCGTGCATGTCTGGCTGCACAACCAGGGGCCGGAGACCGTCGAGGAACTGACCCTGGTGGGACCCGGGATACGAATCGATTTGGGCGTTTTACCGGCAAGCTCGGTGCGCTATCGCCGCGCCTATCCGCAGGGCGACGGGACTCTGCGGCTGCTCGCCCGAAGCAGCACGGGCCCGATCGACGCGCAGGCCAGCGGATACGTCTCTCCAAATCTCCGCGAAGAAGTGATAATCGTCTTCGGAGCGGGCGGCCAGCCGTACATTCCTGCGGGCAGCAGCGACTGAAATCCACCATGAGCCTAGACTCGAGACCCGGCGAGACGAGCCGGGCCCGAGTGGTCAGCGGCGCCGAGATCCGGTGCTTGGCGCCATATGCCCCGCGCGGCGGGGGTTCCAGCTTCGGTTGCGGTTCGTTCGGATCGCGGGCGCGGGGCGGGTGGGCGCAGCTGTGCGTGGGCCGATCCACACGCGCGTCGATCGGATCGTGCGTCCATGGCCTCGAAGTTCATCCGAGCAGGCTACGCCAGAGCGCCTTGCGCCGGTTCCGGATCTTCGGGCGCGGCCGACCTCCCTCCGGCGGAACCGCCCTTGTCCGAGCCCTGATTTGGGCGTGAATTCCCCGCTGAGCACGGGCTCCCGCCGCCCGTTTCCAGGCCGTGGATTCCCGTTTCCAAGCGCTGGAATCGCGCTGCGGCGCAGCGTCGCAGCACCTGCCTCGGAGCGCTCTGCGGGGCGCTGCGAAGCGCAGGCACAGGGGTTGCAATGGAGGCCGGGCCGGGCGAGATCCCCGGGGCGCCTGCCGCGCCCGCTCCCCCGGCACCCACCCCAAGCCCATCCCATGCGCGCCTTCCGCCCAGCCAATTCCGCGGCCCGCGTCCTGTGCCTGCTGCCCGCCGCCCTGTCCCTCTGCCTGCCCGCCGCCGGCCAAGCCAGCATCGCTTGGACCCAGCCGACCGGCGGCACCACGATCGCCGTGGACGACGCCAACAACGTGTTCACGGCCAGCTTCGCCTACCAACTGGGCGCCGAGGTCTCGATCACCAAGCGCGACGCGCAGGGCAGCTTGCTGTGGACGTCTAGCTTCGATCAGACCGAGCCCACCAAGTGGGAAAACCAGCCTTTCGTGGCCACGGACACCCAAGGCAACGTGATCGTTACGACCACGCTGATGTCCGGATTCTCGAACCCGGTCAACGCCGCCAGCGTGGTGATGAAGTTCGCCGCCGACGGCACTTTCCTGTGGCGCCGGGTCTATGAGAACAGCTTCGACGGCTCGTCCCTGCGCAAGTGCCTGGTCGATGAGTTCGACCACATCTATGCGATCGGCATCGGCCCGGGTCCGTTCGGCTTCACCACCAAGATCCGGAAGTTCACGCCCAGCGGCGACACGGTCTGGACCTACAACGACGGCGACGGCATCGGCGCGCCGATCAACATGAAATTTGCCCCGAACGGGGACCTGCTGTTGGTCGGGCGGGGGATCATCGGCTCGATCAACGGCTACGCTCGCGTCAGCCGCGACGGCCAGAAGGTCTGGAGCCTGGCCGGCGTTCAGAGCCTGACCGTCGGGGACCTGTCCGCGGATTCGCTGGGCAACAGCTACGTGGTCCACGGCAACTACCAGTCCTCCGGCGGCACGGTGGTCCGCAAGCTCGGGCCGACCGGCCAGACCCTGTGGAGCAACGTCTACCCCAGCACCGGGTTCCGGGTCGAGGTCGGCCCGGACGATCGGGCCGTGGTGTGCGGCTTCCCGAACAGCGGCAGCGGCGGTTCGTTCTTCTTCAAAGTCGATCAGGACGGCAACACGGTCTGGATCAACCCGGACGCCGACGGTCCGCTGAATCTGCTGCTGCACGCGCAGATGGCGATCGACGCCTCCGGCGACACCTACCTGGCGGCTGGCACCCTGTTCGAGATGGCGGTCTGCAAGGTCAACGCGGACGGCAGCTCGGCCTGGACCAAGACCTCGCCCGGCAGCTATGCCTACGCGATCGCCCTGGGGCGCGCCGAGGGCAGCGTGTTCGTGGTCGGCGGTCAGACCGCGCGCATCCTGGATGCCGGCGAGGGCCAGTGGCTGAACCTGGGCCAGGGCCTGTCCGGCGCGGCGCCGAGCTGGCTCGATGGCGAAGGTGTGTGGGGCCAGGGCGGTCGCCTGGACCTGCTGCTCAGCCAGGCCCCGGCCAACACCAACGGGATCTACGTTTTCGGAGCCAGCGCCCTGTCCCTGCCCCTGTTCGGCGGCACCCTGGTCCCGAGCCCCGACGCGCTGCTGGCCTACACGACCGATCCGGTGGGCCGCGCCAAGCTCGGCTACCCGGTCGCCAACGCGGTCCCCGCGGGCAGCCAATTCTGGGTGCAGGCCTGGAGCGTGGATGCGAGCGCCCCGGTCCTGCTGGGCGTCAGCAACGCCCTCTGCTGCACCGCGCCCTGAGGCGACCTCGGCGTTCTCAAGGGCGGCGGGTGGAGGGCGGCTCGGATGGGGTCCGAGTCGCAGCCCCCGCCCGCCAGCTGGGTGGGATCGGGTCGCGTGCGACAGTCGAATTCAGGCCCTCCGGCCTGACCGGGGGATTCGAACGATTCTTCCCCGACTGCGTCGCTTCTGAGTGGTCTGTCGATTCGCGATTTCTTGAGCTGCGCGGCGGCGCGGAGCATCCCTCGTGGAAATCGACGCAGCGCGCCGGCGTCAGGACCAAAGGCCCAGGGCCTGCGGCGAGAAGCCGGGGAAGAGGGCGGCGGGGTCGGAGCAGCCCAAGGTCCGCTGCAGGACCTCGGCGAGCACGTGGCGGTAGTCGGTGGTGATGGCGAGGTCGGCGCCGGCGTCTAGGGCGGCGTTGGCCAGGGTCGGCCAGTGGCCGTACATGCGGCCGCCGCGCAATCCTTCGCCCAGGACCAGCAACAGGTTGCCGTGGCCGTGGTCGGTGCCGCCGGATTGATTGGCCTTGAGGCGCCGTCCGAACTCGCTCATCACCACCACGGTCACGTCGCTGCGGCGCGGGCCCAGGTCTTGCCAGAAAGCCGCCAGGTTGGCCGAGAGTTCTTCGATCAGCGGCGGCAGGCTGCCGGCTTGGTTGACGTGGGTGTCGAAGCCGCCGAAGTCGACGGTCGCGATGCGCAGCCCCAGGTCGAGTTCGAGCGCCTGCACCAGGCTTTGCAGGGCCTGGGCCAGATTGCTGCCGGGGGGATACTGCGCGCGGGGCGTGTAGGGCTTGAGCGCGCCGTGTTCATCGACCCCCACCCGCGCTTCGATCTCGCGCGACAGCGTCAGGGCATGGTCCAGGGGCCCGGCCAGGGGGAAGCCGGGCGGGAAGGAGCGCCCCAGGGCGCTGCGCAGGGCGGCGGCATAGCCATGCCCAGGGGCCAGGCGCAGCCCCGAGAGCGCCGGCGCGGCCGCCACGCGCTCCGCGCCGCGCAGGCTCTCCGGTACCGAATCGCCGATGGCGAAGGCTGGCAGGAAGCCCTCGGGCTGGGCCTGGGCCAGCCAGCGCGCCAGCCAGCCGCCCAGGCGCGTGCCCTGCCCGGGCGCGGCGCGCTCCATGCGCTCCTCGGCGTCGAAGTGCGAGCGCGTCGGATCGACGAGCCCGGCCGCGTGCACCACCGCCAGGTGCCCGTCGGCGTACAGCTCCGCCAGCGGGGCCGCGCGCGGGTGGAAGCAGAAACCCACGTCCGCCACGGGCTCCGCCAGCCAGAGCCGCGAGCGCTTCGGCGGGGGCTCGACCCGCAGGGGGCCAGGCCGTCCCGCGATGTAGTCCGGGTCGCGGCTGGGGGCCACGATCGAGAGCCCATCGGCGCCGCCGCGCAGGAACAGGGTCACGAGCAGCTTGGTTCCCATCGTCGAGGCCTTCAGCGCAGCAGGAAAGCGGGGGAGACGGCCACCAGAGCCAGCATGGCCTTCACCTGATAGGCGCGCAGGCCTTCGTCGCGGTCGAGTTCCGCGCCGATCTCCGCGGCCAGCGGGGCGCTGACGGTCTGGGCCAGCTCGCCGGCGCGGCCGGCGCCCACCAGGCTTTCAGCGAAATGGCGCGCCGCCTGGTCCAAACGGTGCACGTCGCCGGGCAGCGCACGCAGCAGGTCGTGTTCGCTGGCCCCGAACCAGGGCTCGAAGGCCTGCAGCGACAGGTCCAGCAGGCCGGCCAGGTAGTTGGTGTTGGCCCAGTGGCGGTTTTGGTCCGGGTGTCCGGTGGGCGGGCGGCATTCGTGTTGGCCCCAGCCGCAGCGGAACAGCGCCCAGTGGAAACCGAGCGAGGGCGAGCGCACCTCGGCGCCCAGGCCGCGGTACAGGGAGGCCAGGAACTCGAACGGACGCTTGAGTTTTTCGGGTGGACGGCGCACGAAATGCGGCGAAAGCGCCAGGTGGCGCACGACCCGCGCGATCTGGTCCGGGGCTTCGCGCTGCTCGAGGAACACCCCGGCGACCGAAGCGACCAGTTCCGGGGGCGGCTCGTCCGCCAGCAGCCGCCGCACCAGCTTGGTGGCGATGTGGCGCGCGGTGGCCGGATGCGCGGCCAGCAGGTCGAGCAGCTTTTCGCCGTCCGCCAGGGGCGCGGCGTTGGGCGCGAATTCGACCCCCAGGATGCGCTTTTGGTAGGGGTCGTGCCAGGCATCGACGTAGTGGAAGCGGCCGCTGCGCGGCGCCTGGTCGCCCTCGCGCAGATAGCGCCCGTCGCCGAAGGACCAGCCGGTCAAAGCCCGGGCGGCCTCGTAGACATCCTCGTCGATGTACAGCTGGGCCAGGCCCGCGCGGGCGCCCGGGACCTCGCTCCAATGGCCATAGCGCTGGTTGGCGTAGTGCTCGGCGCCCAGGGTGTGCAGCTCGAGCAGCTCGCGGGCGAAATTCTCGTTGGCCGGGCTGGCCTTCGACGACTCGTTGTCGAGGAAGTGCAGCATCGCGGGCGAGCGCGCCACCTCGCCGAGCAGCACCCGGAAATTGCCCAGGGCGTGGCGCCGCAGCAGACGGTCGTATTCGCCGAAAAAGGCGGCGGTGCGCTCGCTCTTCGTCGATTGCACTGAAAAGTGCTCGTGCCAGAACTGTGTCAAAACCTCGCGCACTTGCCCCTCGGCGTGCACCGCGCGGATCAGGCTGGCGGCCTGCACCTCGCGCGCCGGCCGGATGCGCTCCTCGTAGTCGACGCCCAGCCGCTCGTAGTCGCCGAGCAGCAGCAGGGCCTCGGGATCGTCGTCGAGATGGCGGTAGGAGCGCAGCTCATCGACCGCCTTCCAGCGCCGGCCCTGCTCGTCCTTGCCGGCCTCGTAGCGCATCGGCAGGCGCGCCGCGCGCAGGCGCCGCTCTAGCTCCGGGTCCGATTCGGGGCGGTCGAGTTGGCGCTCGAGCCAGCGCTCGAGACCGAGGCGCTTGAACTCCGCCAGGTCCGCGGGCCGCGCGCCGAAGGTCAGTCGATCGAGGCATTGGCGCGCCAGCCGCTCCGGACCGGGCGAGCCGTCGTCATCGGCCGCTTCGCCGACGGCCGACCAGCCCTTGCCGCTCGCCGCGAGGACGGCCCCGAGCAGCGCTCCAAACTGTCGGCGATCGAGCTGCATGCCGTGAATTCTCGCCGGAAAGGTCGCTCCTGGGTGCGGGCCGCGCCCCGCGGCCCTGGCCCAAGCTTTGGGAGAATCGCCGGGACTAGTCCCCGACCGGGCTGCGGTCGCCTTCGGAAGCGGCCCGGTCCGGCCTTTTCCATCTACCCCGGGGTGGCCAGGTTGCTCCCGGGACCCTTCGGCGCCCGCTCCAAGCCCCCCAGGGGGCCCCAAAACGGGCCCAGGGTGCCCCTGCGAGGCCCTGTGGCGGGACCGCGGGGCGCCTGGGGCCCCCCCGGGGTCCCCCCGGGTCCGCCACCGCCGGCGCCCGCGGAACCGGCTGCCAGGATCCGAGGGAAACCCGCGGCGATCGGCCGCGGCGAGCACCGCATGGTCACCCCCGCCGCGCGCGGCCGTGGTAGGAGTTCTCATCGCCCCCCGGTCCGCCCCGGCCTCTCCCATGCGCTTCCCCTCGCCGTACCTCTCGGTCCTCTTCCTGGCCGCCCTGACCCTGCCCGCCGCCGCGCAACAGTTCCAATTCCAGCAGTCCCTGCCGGGCGGATTCGTCTGGACCGAAGGCGTCGAGGCCGCCGACGTGGACCTGGACGGCGACACGGACATGGACCTGTTCTTCCTGAGCATCTCGGGCTTCTCCGACGGGGCGATGCGCAACAATCTGGTCGGCCAGGGGGCCCTGGGCTTCAGCGCGGGCCCGCCGATCGGCGGCGACGACGACAACGAGGTCTCATTCATCGACCACGACATGGACGGGGACCTGGATGTGATCATCGGCTCCCTGGGTCCGCGCGAGAAACTGCTGCGCAACGACGGACCGCTGAACTTCGTCCAGCTCACCAACCAGATCACCAACATCGACGACAGGACCCTCGATGTGGCCATCGTCGACGTGGACAACGACGACGACTACGACCTGATCACCGTGCAGGGCGAGAGCTTCCCGGCCTCCTGGGACAACAAGCTGTTCGTCAACAACGGCCCCAAGGACAACCGCCCGCCGACGATCCAGCGGCTGCAGGACGCCCAGGCCGTGAGCCCCGCGGGCCCCTTCCTGGCCCGCGCCCAGATCCGCGACGAAGTCCACGACGACGGCCTCAATTGGGTTTCCGGATCGGGCAGCTATCGCA
This sequence comes from Planctomycetota bacterium, assembly GCA_044375105.1. GTDB lineage: Bacteria > Planctomycetota > UBA1135 > UBA1135 > JBIKLM01. The sequence continues at coordinate 35,925 of JBILNK010000007.1, read as the reverse complement.
TCGACGTGGGCCTCTCCCAGGGCGCGACCAGCAGCGCCGAATCGCTGCGCTCGGCGGGCTCGATCTACCGCTTCGAACTCCCCGACACCGCCCAGGGCCAGGGCACGCGGCTGGTCTACGAGCTGACCTTCATCGACGTCGCCGGCAACTGCTCCACCACCGGCCAGCGCTTCATCCCGCTCTTGCTCTGCGGCGCGAGCCCCTACGGCCCGACCCCGCCGGCACACACCTTGTCCCTCTCCGTCCAGGGCAGCGGCCAGATCGGCACCCAGCTGACCGTTCAGACCAGCGGCGCCCCCGACGGCCCCGTCTTTACCGCCCTGGCCACGGAGCGCGCCGCGCTGCCCTTCGCCGACGGCTTGCTGCTGATCGACCCCGCCAGTTTGGTGCTGCTCCAGACCCTCACCAGCACCTCCGGCAGCGCCTCCTGGACCTTGCCGGTCCCCAACTCGATCCCCCTGACGGGGATCCCGTTCTGCTTCCAATCTGTGGCCCCCGACACGGCCCAGCCCCAGGGCATCGCCTTCTCGAACGGCCTGGAGCTCGTGTCTTGCCAGTGAGCGAGTGGCCCTGACCTGAGCGAGCGCACCCCAGCTCGCTCGGCGGCCTTCTCTGCGGATGGGAGGCTTCGATCGGACCGCTGCGCCGACTCCACCCGCCCTGGCCGCCTTGCGACGGCTCCCAGCCCATCGACGGTCAGGTTCGGCTGCTCGAATCCGGTCCGAGTGGGTTGGGAGGCATTTCGCCCGCGGTTCAGCGGTCGGCTTGGCCCAGGGAACGGCGCTGGTCGGCGCGTTTCTCGGGGGAGGCGCGGAATTGGAATGGAAGGTGGGTGGCGGCACGGGCGCTGCGGGCGCCGCGGGTTTTGCGCTCGAGGCGCGAGCGCAGGATGTGCGCGAGGGTGCTTTCGATCGTGGCCGGGTCGTCGTCGAAGCCGCCATGGTCCTTGGCTTTGGAGCCTGCGGGGCTGGCGAGCTCGTTGGGGGCCAGGATGTGGGTGCAGCGCGGGCTCTTGAACAGGCGCTCGAGGGACTTGTCGCGGGAGCGGGCGGCTCTGAGGTCCCGGGCCAGACCCAGCAGCGGCGTGCCGTCGGGGCGCAGGAACGGGATGCGCGGGGATGGTTCGAACGCGTGGGAGACCAGGTAGAGCAGGGATTTGTTGTAGAGGCGCGCGCAATGGTCGTCCCGTTCGGCGCGCTCGGTCAGGGTGAACAGGGCCAAGCGCTCCACGGCGCCGGATTCGATCGCGGGGCGGTAGCTTTCCTGGAAAAGCTGCAGGGTGCAGGCGGGGGCCCACAGGCTCAGGGAAGCCACGCCGCGGCCCAGGCCGCGCTGGCCGGCCAGCGGACCGCCGCGGATCTGGCCGCCGTGGGCCAGGAGCTGGGTCAGGGGCGCCAGCAGGACCGCCCCGGCGCTGTGGCCGGCCAGGTGGATCTCGATCCCTTTGGGCAGGTGCTTGTCGAGCAGCTCGGCCGTGCGGCGCGCGCCGCCCAGGCGGGCGGTGGTGGCCAGCAGCGCGTTCTCCTTCATCTCCTCCCACAGGGCCCGGCCGCCCAGGCTGCGCGCCAGGGGCTCGAGGGCATCGTCGAGGCGGTCCAGCAGGAAGTCCTTGGCGGCGTCGAGCAGGCCTTCGGCGCGGCGGCTCTTGAAGGCGTCCGCCAAGAGGTTGCTGAGCGTGGTCCAAGCGTCCGTCTTCCACAGGAAGGACAGCGGGTAGATGTCCTGTTCGAGAAAGCGCTCCAGGTACTCGCTGGTGCGTTGGATCGCGGCGCGCTCGGAGACCAGCCCGCCGTGGGCGTAGAGCAGCACGCGCGGCCTGCGGCCCTTCTCGATGCGGTCCTGGACGAAGCGCAGCAGGTCGCCGCGCACGACTTCCTGCAGCTCCTCGGGCCCGGTGCCGAAGGTGCCGCTCTCGCGCAGCTCTCCGTCGTTGCCCAGGCTGACGATGTGCGGGCGCAGTCGGTCGAAGCTGGGCTCGCCGGTGCGTAGGATCACGGCGCCCTGGGGTCCCGTGGCGCTGACCAGGGTCTGGCGCAGCTCGATCGGCACGCCCAGGCGCGCGACCCACACGTCCATGGCGTTGGCCAGCCAGTCGTCGTAGGGCAGCAGGCCGAAGCCGTCCTGGCCCCAGTCGGGGCCCCAGGAGTTCTGGAACCAAAAACCGCGCCGGTCGTAGCCGACCAGGGCGATGGCATGGGCGTCCTGGCCGCTGCGTGCGGGGGGCACGAGTCCGTCCCGGCGCACGCGATCCCAGCCGTCGTGCACGCCGGTGGTGGCGAACAGCACGCCGACCTCGCTGAGCGCCGCGTGCAGCGCCACCAGGTCCTTGTGGTTGACGCGCAGGTAGGCGCCCAGGGGCCGGCTGGCGGCGTCCCTGGAGATGGTTTCGTCGAGCCGTGGCTTCTTCTGCTTCCACAGCTCACGGGCGCAGACGCCGTGTTTGTGCCAGGCCTTCATGGCTCCGCGCGCGCTGGAGCCCGCGTAGCGCTCTCCGGGCCATTCGTCGTAGCGCTTGGCCATGTGGTAGAGCATCCAGGGGCTGACCTGCCTCTCGGCGGCGGCGTCGGGCTGCCGAAGCGAGCGTTGCAGGGCGTGCACCACGCTGGCCAGGGCGAAGCCCGTGCAGGCGCCCTCCGCGCCCTGATCCAGAACCGGCACCTTCAGCTCCCGGTAGCGCTCGAGCGGCAATTCGCGCTCGACCCGCACCAAGCTGGCCTCGAACATGCGATCGCGGAAATCGAGCGTGTCGGGCAGGGCGTCGAAGCGGTGCTCGGGCCGGGTGCTGCCGCCCCGCGCAATGCTTCGAGCGCCCTGGCCACTTCGAGCCGCAGCCTTCGTTTCCGTCGCGACTTGCTCGGTTGCGGCGCCCAAGGCCCTCGAGCGGGGCGAGCTGCGCGCCTTGCGGGACCGCTCGGGGCTTTCGATCGGACGGGGCTCTTGCGGATCTTCCATGGGCGTGCTCCGGGCCTGCGGCGCTCGCCGCGTCGACCCATGGAACCCCGCCCGCCGCCCCCTTCCCAGACCCTTCCCGGGGGCGGTCCAGCGCCGTCCTGCCCGCGGGCCGACGCAGCCCCGGCGCCCCTGACCCCTCGCGCCCCGCCCGCCCGGTTCGAGCCCCGATGGGCCCGCAGGTCCTGTGCGGGCCCGCCTCGCTCGAGCCGATCCGCAGGCGCTGGACCGGCGGATCAACGCACGCCGGCGGCCTGCAGTACCTCTTGGTCCGACAGCAGGCGGGTCGAGGTCTTGGCGCGCTCGAGCACGCGCTGCACGCGCTCGTCCGTGGCTTCGACGCCGTGTTTCTCGAGCACCCAGGAGACGTTCGACTTGCCCGACATGGGCCCGACCTTGATCGACTGCTCGAGCCCGAACAGATCCGCCGGCACGCCCGAATAGACGCGGTTGGCCAGCCAGGTGTCGTTTTTCTTGAAAGCCTTGATCACCGCCGAGGCGTGCACCCCGGTGCCGGTCTCGAAGGCGTCCTGCCCGAAAACTGGGTAGTTGCTGGGGAAGGGCACGCCGGTGACCTCGGCGGCCTTGCGGCAGTAGGCCGACAGGGCGGTCAGGTCGTTCTGGATCACCCCTTGCAGCTTGAGGTTGACCAGCAGCAGGTCCATCTCCGTGTTGCCGGCGCGCTCGCCCAGGCCCAGGGCCGTGGCGTGCAAGCGGGTGGCGCCCGCTTCCATGGCCGCCAGGGTGTTGATCAGCCCGAGCCCGCGGTCGCGGTGTCCGTGCCAGTCGATGCCCACGGCCGGATTGAGCTCCTGCACCAGGCCCTTGACGTAGCCTACCAAGCGCTTGACGCCGTCCGGCGTGGCATGTCCGCAGGTGTCGCAGATGCAGACGCGCTTGGCCCCGGCTTCGATGGCGGTGCTGTAGAGCGCCTTGATCTGTTCCGGCGCGGCCCGGGTCGTGTCCTCGGTGACGAACATCACCGGCAGGCCGTTTTTGGTGGCGAAGGCGACCGCTTCGCGGCTCAGCTTGACCATCTGGTCGAGCTCCCAGCCCTCGGCGTACATGCGGATCGGTGAAGACCCGATGAAGGCGCAGACCTCGACCGGGATGCCGGTCTCCTGCACCAGGTCGACCACCGGCTGGATGTCGGTCAGCACAGTGCGGCAGGCCACGTTGGCGCGGATCTTGAGGCCCTGCATTTCGCGGCACAGGGCGGCGATGTGCTGGCGGGCGCGCGCGCCGGCGCCGGGCAGGCCCACGTTGGCGGTGTGGATGCCGAGCTGGTCCATCAGCCGGATCAGTTCGATCTTGGCGCCGAGCTCCGGGTCGCGGGCGCTCGGGCTCTGCAGGCCGTCGCGCAGGGTCTCGTCGTCGAACTGGATCGGGCTCCGCGGAGGCGGGGCGGGCTGGTTCCAGTCGTGGATCAGACCTTCGCGCTGGATCTGGGTCATCGCAGGGGCTCGGAGCGGGGGCGCCGGCCCGCCCCAGCCGCCGGAGGACGCCCGGCGAGGGTAGGCCGAACCTTCATTCTAGGCCGAAAGCGGCCCGCTTGCTTCTGGGCTCCCCGGGAGCGCCGTAGGCTCTTTGGCCCGCTCGCCTCCCATGCCCCCGGAATCCGTCACCCCGGACGAGCTTCGCCAGGCCCTCGAGGGCCCCGCGGAGGAGCTGCGCGCGGTCCTGGCCCGCTCCCGGCCGGCGGACCTGGCCGAGTGGCTCCAGGGGCTCGAGGACGGCGCCATGTGGCGCGCCTTCGACCAGCTCGACACGGAGCAACAGAGCGCGCTGCTCGAGTACGCCGGGGAGGAGCTGCGCGGGCGCATCGTGCCGCGGCTGTCCTCGCCGCGCCTGGTCGAGCTGGTCGACGAGCTGCCCACCGACGAGGTCGTCGACATCCTGGCCCTGGCCCCCGAACCGGTGGCCGAGGACGTGCTGCGCCGCGTGCACACCGACGTGGCCGCGGACGTGCGCGAGTTGTCCAGCTATCCCGCCGACAGCGCCGGCGGGATCATGACCACGGACATCGACGTGTTCCCGGCCGGGGCGCGGGTGGGGGACGTGCTCAAGACGCTGCGCAAAGACGAGGACGCGCCCTCCAACGAAGGTGCCGGCGTGTTCGTCGTCGATGGATTCGGCCGGCCGCTCGGATTCGTGTCCGACCGCGTGCTCTTGACCACGCCGATCCACCAGACCCTGGCGGAGGTGATGGAGCCGGATCCGCTGGTGATCCCGGCGGAGGCGGACCAGGAAGAGGTCGCGCAGCAGATCGCCAAGTACGGCGTCAGCGCCCTGGCGGTGGTCGGCGCGCGCGGCGAGCTGCTCGGTGTGGTCACCGCCGACGACGCCCTGGAGGTGATCGAGGAGGAGGCCGAGGAGGACTTCGGCAAGCTGGTCGGCGTCAGCGAGCGCCAGCCCACGCGCTTGCCGGTGTGGAGGCGCGTGGCCCAGCGTCTGCCTCTGATGGGGCTGACCGTGCTGGGCGGCATGACCACCGCGCACATCCTCGATTGGGCCTTGGGGTCGGTCGACGAGGCCCACGACGCCCTGCGCTACGTGCCTACGGTTCTAGGTTTGGCGGGCAACGTGGGCCTGCAGTCCTCGACCGTCTTGGTGCGCGGCCTGGCCACCGGCGAGATCGAGCCCGAGCGGCGCTCCAGCGTGTTCGCCAAGGAGGTCTTGACCGGCAGCGTGATCGGCTTGTTGTGCGGCGCGGCCACGCTGCTGATCGCGGCCCTGACCGAGGGCTCGCCCAGCGCGCCGGCCTGGTCCTTCGGCTTGGCGATGGGGCTGGCGATCGCGATCGCGGTGGCTTGGTCGGCCTTCCTGGGCTGCCTGGTGCCAACCACCTCGGACCGCTTGGGGCTCGATCCCGCGATCGTCTCCGGGCCGTTCTTGACCATGCTGTCGGACGTTTCGGGCACGGGCATTTTCATGCTGGTGGCCCACGCGGTGATCGGAGCCGGCCAAGGGGGTGCGGGATGAGTCGCTGGCGCCGGGTCGGCCTGACCCTGGCGCTGGGCGCCTTGGGTGTGTTCGCGCTGCGCGCCTTCGTGGGCGATGTCTACGCGGTGCGCTCGGGATCGATGGAGCCTTGCCTGCACGGCGGCCAGGACGGCGAGTGGGTGTTGGTGCGCTTCGGACTGGGGCGCGAGCCCAAGCGCTTCGATCTGGTGGTTTTCGAGCGCCCCGGCGAGCCCGCGCCGATCGTCAAGCGCGTGCTCGGGCTGCCCGGCGAGGGCCTGCAGCTGGTCGAAGGCGATCTGTGGATCGACGGCCGCCGCCTGCCGCCGGAGGTGCCGCGCCCGCCCTGGGTGCTCTTGTTCGACAGCGATCGGCAGGCGCTCTCGGCCTGGTTCGACTACAAGCCCGAGCCCTTCGGGCCCTGGCGCCGCGGCTGGGCCTCGCCGGGCGATGGCCTGCCGCCGCCACCCCCGCCGCCGGCGGGCCCGGGCGAATCCTGGCGCCTCGAAGCCTTGGGCCTGTTGCCCGGCGACAACACCGGCTTGATGTTCTTCGACCAGGAGGCCAGCACCGGCTATCTCGACGGATCCGGGCGCTCCGTGGCCCAGCCGATCGAAGCCAGCGATTTGGCGCTGCAGGTCTCCGTTTGCGTCGTGCAGCTCGCCCGGCGCGGCGAGCTGCGCCTGCGGCTGCTCGAAAAGGGCGATTTCTTCCAGGCGCGTTTGTGCCTCAACGCCGAGGGACCGGTCGAAGTGCTGATCGAGCGCGAGCCCGGAGCCGAGGGCCAGCTGGCGGACCTCCTGGCGCGCGCCGAGCTGCCGCGCGAGACCTTCGGCCCGTTGCCGAGCCTGCCCGACCCGACCGGCGTCGGCGCCCCGGAGCTGAGCGGGCCGCCGCTCGGCCCCTGGGTGCGCTTGACCTTCGAAAATCGCGACGACCATCTGCGCCTCTCGCTGGACGGCCGCGAGCTGCTCGGCGCCGACTACGACCAAAACCGCCCCTACCCGGGCATCCTGCCCCCCGGCCGCCAATCGGTGGGCCCGCGCGCGGCCTTCGGCGGCGCCGGCCTGCAGGCCGCCTTCCGGGGCGTGCGCCTGTGGCGCGACGCCCAGTGGCTGAGCAGCAGCGTGCACGGACCCCACGGCAGCGCCTCGCGCCTGACCCTCGGCCCCGACGAGTTCTTCGTGGCCGGCGACAACTCCTTCGACTCGACCGACAGCCGGTACTTCGGCCCGATCCCCCGCCGCTCCCTGCTGGGCCGCCCCCTGGCCGTCTGCTGGCCCCCCTCCCGCTGGCGCTGGCTGTGACCCGCCGAAACCCGGGTCCCCAGGGAGCCAACCGGGAGCAGCGATCTCTGTCCCCGGGGGCTGTGGATTTCCGCCGCAAACACCCTGGACCGAACGCGGCCGAGTTCGAGCAACGGCCCTGTACCGATCGTTGTATGGGGCCTCGAGGCAGCCCCCGAGAGCGCGCTGGGCTTGACCCAACCCAATCCGAAACAAGGACTTGAGAGCGCTGGACGCCCGGAGAACCCCGCAGCCGTCCCGGCCGAGCAAGGGGGCCTTCGAGACCCGCTGTTCCCTCGAGGGTTCCTTCGCCTTGGGGTCCCCTCTGGTGTGATGGGGGCTCGGGCCTTACTATCCATTCACCATTCATGAACGGTGTAAACCCATGTACATCAAAGGTCAGGATCTGGTCATCTGCCTGCTGCTGTGCCGCCGGGCAGAGCCCCGCTGGACCTACGGCGAGCTGGCCGAAAGCCTCGGGATGAGCGTTGGGGGCACCAACCTCGCCGTCCATCGCGCGCTGGCCGCCGGATTGCTGATGGTCAGCCCGGAGGCTGCCGGCAAGCCGATCCCCCGGCGCAGGGCACTGCTGGAGTTCCTCGAGCACGGGATCGCCGTGGCCTTCCACGTCGAGCCGGGCCGGGTGGTGCGCGGGCTCCCCACGGCCCATTCGGCGCCGCCTCTCGATCGGATGATCGCGCCATTGGCTAATGAACTGCCCCTGGTCTGGCCCGACCCCGATGGCCAGGTGCGCGGGCGCTCGGTGACTCCGCTCTACAAGTCCGTGCCCCAGATCGCCCGCCGGGATGCTGGACTCTACGAGCTGCTGGCGCTGGTGGACGGGATCCGCTGCGGCTCGAACCGCGAGCTTCAGCTTTGCCGCACCGAACTTCGCCGCCGACTGATCGATTCCGATGCCCCCTGATACCAACTTGGAGCGACTGGAGCGCCTGTGCTCCAAGTTAGGAAACCTGTCCGAGCGCATGGTGCTCGTCGGCGGAACAGCTGCCGGCCTGCTCATCACCGATCCCGGTGCGGACCCTGTCAGACCCACGATCGATGTGGACATGATCGTCGAGGCCACGAATTGGTCGGAGTACGAGCGGCTGGCCCTCGAATTGCGCTCTATCCACTTCACCCAACCAGGCCTCGAGGGCGACCCGATTTGCCGATGGAGGTCAGGGGTCGACTTACTCGACCTCATGCCGATCGACGAACGTGTGCTCGGGTTCTCTAACCGCTGGTACCGAACGGCCTTTCAGTCCGCCCTGCGTTGCAAGCTGCCATCCGGAGCTTCGATCCGCCACATCGATGGACCCCATTTCTTGGCTACCAAGTTGGAGGCTTACGCCAGCAGAGGCGAGCACGATCCGGTGACGAGCCACGACGTGGAGGATCTCGTGCGGGTCGTGGATGGGCGACCTGCCCTCCTCGATGAGCTTCGAAACTCTACGGAGGATCTTCGTGCGGCGGTAGAGTCAGGCTTGCAGCCCATCCTCCGGGATCGTTTCTTCATCGAAGCGTTAGCCGGTTACTTCGGTCCAGATGGCAATAGCCGTGCAACACGGGCTCTGCAGCGCTTGCGAGCGCTCGCCGCCCAGGCCTAGCCTTCCCCAATCGCAATCCCACCCTTCGATTCCGTGGCTCGAGGCCAGCCGGATCGATTTCCCCATCGGGCTATCCGCTGTGCCCGGGCGGGCAGGGCAAACATCCAAGAAGGCCGCGCCCGAGCTGTTCCATCCGCCTGTAGGCTTGTTGCCGACAGGCTCGAGTGTTCGCGCCCACACGGTCGCTCGTTCCGGACTGCGGCGAAGACGCCGGTATGAATCAACCTTCGGCGGCCAGCCGCGCGTGGAGCAGGGCCCGTTCGAGGGCTTGGCGCAGGGCCTGGTTGATCGGCAGGCGCTCGCTGCCGCGGCCGCCGAGGTCGGCGATCAGGCCGTGGGCGTGGTCCCCGAAGAGCGGGGCCGGGGCGCCGACGGCCACCTGCCGGGCGGCCTGGGCGGTGGCCTCGGGCGCCGCCGCGGACATCACCGCGCAGAGCACCAGCTCGGGCTGGCCGCGGCGGTCGTGGCGCGCGGCGAAACCGAACAGGCGGCAGACCAGCGGGCGCCAGGCATAGGCCCCACAGCGCCCCTGGCGCCCATCCTCGGAACTGGGTCGATACAGCGCGCACTGCCGTCGGCCCTCGGCTTCCAGGGCCGTCAGGCGGTCGAGCAGCGCGCGGGCCTCGCCGCGCCGCACCCACTCCTGCGCCAAGAGCTGCAGCTCCTCCGGCGCCGCCTCGACCTCCGGCGACAGACAGCAGGCCCCACAGCCGCTGGGGCAGGCGAGACCCGTGGCCGCCACCAGAGCGTCCACCTGCTCGTCGATGGCCTCGAAACGCCTCGCCAGGGCCCCCGGATCGCTGTCCATGCCGCGCACAGCTTAGCTGCGCAGACAGCCCCGTAGAAGTGCGTCAGCCCGCCGGTCAGGCGGCCGAAAGCAACGGATCTGCCGCCCCGGAAGGCCCCGTCCTTCCCGCGTCGCTGCTCGTGTTCCCCGGGCGAGGCGCCCTCAGGTGGGGCCGCACGGGACCGCAGGCAGCGAGCGCCGCGATGGAGGTCCTCCAGCAGCCGAATCGACGGAAGCTGCCGACTCGTGGGCTCAGCCCACCCGATCGTCAGGGCGCCAGAAGCACGGGGGCCGGTCTCGTCACGGCGGGGCTCCCTTCGGGTGAATAGGCCGTCGTAACACCGTTACTACCAAGTGGATGAGACCTCGCCCAAGTCTCACACTTGCCCGGACAACCTCGTTGCTGGAAGCTGGACGCTTTTTCCTAGCCCCATAGCCGATGCCGCAGCTCCTTGAAGATTCCAGTACCCATTGGCTCTAGGTCCGGGGGGGGCCGCAGTCCGAAGGGTGAGACCAAGGGCGGCACCAAGCCCAGCGTCTCATTTTCTGGATTCCTATTTCAAATCCCTGGTCTATGCTTGGGCGGGGCTGTATAATTTTAAGTTTTTGCAATTGAGAACCCTTCCCGCTTAAAAAAACTCGCATGAAGTTCCAGCACCGGGTCGCCACACGCGCGGCACTCGCCGCCTCGATTGCTCTCCCCCTCTACGCCGCGTCCGATTGTGAAGGCTGCGACGGTATTGGAGGAGGTTCCCTACTGATTCAGCAAGGGAGCTGCGGCATGCAAGCACAGCTCCACATTCAGCCCCTCAATCCCGGATCTTGTGATCCGGAGGGAACTTCATGTCAGGATGGAGTTCCCTGCAAGTTCTTGGCCACCTATGGCTGGAATTTCGGGCCAACTTCTGGATTCTTGGGATATAGCTATCGCCAATATGACTCGGACAATCCTAATAACCCCCAAAACGGGTCAGACCAATGGCAAGTCCCGGGAAGCAGCGGAACACCGACAGGTTCAGGCGCAGGACAGGTAGAACTTTTTCTTATGTGTGGGGGGCTGTACGAAGGCATACTTGCTGTCGCCTCGTCTGATCCTGATTGTCCTAACCCCGCCAAGGCGACCGCGAGGATCGAGTGCACTAGGTGCCTAGTTGTGATCAGCGGACCTGGCTGACAGGTGCGTCCCGGTTGGTCCAAGGCCGGACTATTCTCAATAGCCACATTCACCAGGGATTGCCAGCCCGACTGCTTGTACTAAGGCGCCGAGGCTTTTCGATCCTTTACCTACACAACCGCAATCCAGCCTAACCGCGTTGTTGCCATTTCTCGGAAAGTGTGGCCGCCTATAGAGGGCTACTCATCGCCCCCCCCCGGCTAGTTTGTGGCGGACATGTGTTCATGCAAAAGCAGTAATCTCACATGGAGCCAGACTCGGCTCGAGCCCATATGAAAAAAATCCACGTCTTCTTGGCGGTGGCTTTGGCTGTGACGTCCCTGGTGAGTTTTCTGGCTTTGCGAAACAGAACCCCGGATGCAGGCCTGAGGGATCTCTCGGGCCCAGCCTTGCCCGACGCATTTCCGGTCGAGGAAATGGTCCAGGTCGAATTGGAGCGCGGGGCAGACATGCGGCTGAGCGCAGAAAACGGTGAATCAGCTGGTGAGCTTGGAGGTCTGCAGCCTGAAGAGCCGCGCGGTGAGCCCTGGGTCCGCTTGAAATACGACAAGCGCGTATACGGTCGCAGGCTAGGGGACGTACTGTTCGAGTTCTATGGACAGGATTGGGAGTGGTTGGAACCGCTATTCTCTCGACACGATATAGACCCGGACGAGTCCATCACAATCAACGAGGAACTCGGAGATCTTGAGTCTTGCCTTCCCCGGTTTCCAGAATTTCTTTTAAAAAATTATGATGAAACTCTATTCGGAAGAAGTACTCACTTGCGTATGCTGCCTAAGCTCTCAGGCACCCAGCCTCATATTGCTCTAGACAGCATTGCCAGCCAAAAGGCCTACAACCCACAGAAACGCAAGCTCGATAAGGCCTCCCCACAGTACAGCTACCTCAGAGAGGTCATACAGAAGGAGCTACAGAACCTCGAGGAGTTGAACCGAGCTCTCGAAATCCGAAAGCGCAATGCGATCGTCGCAGACCTGGAGGGTTTCGATGCTTATCACCGTCCCAAGATCGGCTGGATCCGCGTGGGGCCGATCCTCTGCATCAGCGATCCGGCCTACAGCCCGGACCCTCGCTTCACGACAGTCCTCTCGCCGATGGGAGCGAATGTCGCACATCCCGAGTGCTGGCTTTTCTCTTGCAGCTATGCAATGAACTGGAAGCTGATCCCCGACATAGCGAACGAAATTCAAGCGATAATCGACTACCAAGAGGCCCTCGAACCGGTCTTGATCAGCCTGGTTGCCGCTGTACCAACCAAGCTTTGAACTCGGCCTTCAAGAGCTCGGGCGAAGCTTCTTCTGCCGCCCGTATGCGTGGCCCGGCCTCGGGCCCCTGCCCTTGGTGCCGCGCTTCCAGCAGACCCTGCTGCTGCGGGCCAAGTAGCCGGCGGGCGGAAGCGGACAGGCAGGGAGGAGCGGGCGTCCGAGTGTATCCCGGGTCGCCCGATCCGCCTGTCCGCTGGCCGGAGCTCAGCGGGCCAGCCAGCGTTCGACGGCCCAGCGGTGGCTGTGGTGGGCCAGGCGGTCGATGGCGGCGGCGGGGGGTAGCCAGAGCAGGGCGTGTTCGGGGGTGCGGCCGGCGGTGTAGCCCAGGCAGGCGGCGTGGAAGAACAGGCCGCGCTTTTCGACGCTTTTGCGGCGCGGGATCGAGTGCACGACCTGGATCGCGGCGCCGATCGGGGCCAGGGGCGCGATGCGCATGGCCAGCTCCTCCAGCGCTTCGCGGCTCAGGGTGGCGAGCGGGTCTTCGGCCTCCTCGCGGCCGCCGCCGGGCAGATACAGGCCCTGGCCGGTGTCGGCCACGGCGATCGAGCCGCTGCCGGCCGGGTCGGCGATCACCGCGTAGGCGCCGGGGCGCAGCAGCAGCGGCCAGCCCGGGACCGGCTCGCCGAAGCGCGGCACCCCGGGGGCGAAGCGGGCCTCCGACCAGTCCAGCCAGGAGCGCGGGTCGGAGCCGGGCGGCAGGTCCATCTGGGGTTCAGCGCCCGCCCGCTTGGAACAGCTCGAACAGCCCGGCATCCAGCGGCGGCAGCTCCGGCAGGCGGATGCGCCAGCCCCCGTCGGGCAGGCGCTCGAGCTCGGCCGGGTCGAAGCCCGAGAGGCGCTCGGGCGCGGTCAGCAGGCCCCCCGTCGTTGGCTGGGGCAATCCGCGCGTGATCTCCGCCGGCACCAGCAGGGACGCGCCGCGCAGGGCGCGCTCCGAATCGAAGTGCGCGGCCACCAGCCACAGGCGACCGCTGCTCGGCTCGTGGCGCAGGAAACAATACAGCCAATGGCCCGCGGCGGGCTCGTCCGCCAGGCGGCCGTACTCCGGATTCCAGACGTTGTGGCGGTTGAGCGGCAGGGTCTCGCCCAGCACGAAGGCCGGGTCCCGGACCAGGCCCAGCAGGCGCCCGTACCAAGCGCGCAGGTCGCGCTGGGGCGCGCTCAGGCCTGCGCCGTCGCAGCGTCCGCCGTTGAACCAGGCTTGCAGCTCCGGGATCGCGGTGTAGTCGAAGATCGAGGTGCGTCCGTGGTGCCCGCCGAAACCCGCCGGCTCGAGCGCCGCGGCGCCGACCTCCTGGCCGTGGTACAGCATCAACGGGCCGCGCCCGAGGCCATACAACACGGCGCAGGCGGGCCGGCCGACCTCCGCCGGCATGCCGCCCCAGGTCTGTGGATTGGCCAGGCGCACCTCGTCGTGGTTCTCGCCGTAGCGCAGGGAGGCGTCGAAGCGCCGCCCGGGCGCCACCAGGGCGTCGAAGTCGTTGCACCACTTGCCGCCTTCGTAGAGCCCCTCGAGCAGGTCGTAGAGCGGGTCGTCGTAGACCGAATCGAAACCGGCGGCCAGCAGCGCGTCGAGCACGTTGCCGTCGGTCAGCTTGGCCGGGTCGTTGTCGTAGGCTTCGGCGCAAAAGTGCAACGGGCCGCGCGCCTTGGCGCGCCGGAGCAGCCAGGCCCAGGCCGGCATGGGCACCAGGTGAGCCATGTCGACCCGGAAGCCGGCCACGCCGAAGGCCTGCCAATAGGCCAAAATGCGGTCGAAAGCGCGCCAGGTGGCGGGGACGTCCGATTCCGGCGCTCCAGGTCCGGGCAGGTGCGCCGTGTCGCGGCCGGTGGTGAAGTCGTGGCCCCAGTTGAGCTTGATGGTTTCGTACCAGTCGTGGACCGACGGCGCCCAGGTGATCGCGTTGTTGCCCGTGATCCGGCCGAACTCGGTCTCCGGGGCGAAGCGGCCGTCGGACCCGGGATGGCCGTTGCCGGGCAGGCGCAGGGGCGGACCGCCGCCTGGGTGCTCGGGCGACAAATAGAAGAAATGGTTGTCGCGGGCGAAGAAGCGGGTGCGATCGTCGCGCGCGCCGAAGCTCTCCACGGGGCGCACGTCGCTGTGGTAGGAGCGCGCCACGTGGTTCGGCACCAGGTCGATCCAGACCTCGATCCCGTGGCGGGCCGCGCGCGCCAGCAGCTCGCGGAACTCCTCCAGACGCCGGGCGGGATCGCGGGCGTAGTCCGGACAGACGTCGTAGTAATCGCGGATCGCGTAGGGGCTGCCGGCCTGGCCCTTGACGATGTCGGGATCGTCCGCGGGCCGTCCGGGGTAGGCGCTGAGGCTGGCCTGCTCGTGCACGCCGGTGAGCCAGAGCGTGTCGATGCCCAGGGCCGCCAGGGAGGCCAAGGCCCGGTCGTCGAAATCCGCGAATTTGCCGCAGCCGTTCTGCGCCAGGCTGCCGTCTTGGACCTGCTCCACCTGCCGGTTCCCGAACAGCCGCGGCAGGGCCTGATAGACCACCGGTCGCTTCGGCAGGGGCGTTTCGGTGGGACCTTGCATCAGGAGGATCAGCAGCGGGGCCAGCATCCGGCTCGGCAGTGTAGGGTCAGGCCCCCCAGGCGCCGGTGCCCTGCGCTCGGGCCGGTCCCGCCGCGGCCCGCACGTCAGGCCAACTTTCGGGCGAACCTCAGGCGCTCTCGGCCGCGGACCTGCGGAGGCCCGGCCGGTGTGTGGAGCTCCGCGGGCGCCGGGGGCGGGTCCGGGCTGTCCGCGGGGAGTCTCTGGCCCTGCTAGCCTGCTGCCCACGCCCGTCAGGCCGATCCCGTCCCCGCATGGACCCGGGGTTGCGTTGCTTGGCCGCTGGCTCCATCGTCCAGACGCCCGCCATGCTGATCCAGGTACCGCCCAGCCGCCGCTCGCTGCTCGCCGCGCTTCTGCCCCTGGCCGGCGCGCTGGCTGCGGCGCTGCCCGTGGCCCTCGCCGGGCTGGCGGCCGGCTGCAGCCGTCCGGCCGATGGGGCGCGGGCCCCCGAGCCCCTGCGGATCTTCGCGGCCGCCAGCACCGCCGAATGGATCGGCGAGCTGGCTGCGGCTTTCCCGGGCGGGGCCGCGCCGCCGGTGCTGGGGGGCTCGAGCGACCTGGCGCGTCAGATCGAGGCCGGGGCGCCCGCGGACGTGTTCATTTCGGCCAACCGCAAGTGGGCCGAGCACCTGATCCAGCGCGGCTTGGCGGCGGGCCCGGCGCGGGTCGTGGCCGGCAATCGGCTGGTGGCGGTGGCGGGGCCCGGCGCGGCTTTCGGGGCCGCTTCGATCGCCGACGCCGCCGGCCTGCTGGCGGCGCTGCCCGCCGGCGCCCGCCTGGCGATCGCCAACGAAGGCGTGCCGGCGGGCGATTACGCCCGGGCCGCGCTCGCCTCCCAGGGGCTCTCCCAGGCGGCCGCGCCCCGGCTGGTGGGCCTCGCGGACGTGCGCGCCGTGCTGCGGGCCGTGGAGTCCGGCGATTTGCCGGCCGGCTTCGTGTACGCCAGCGACGCCCGCGCCGCCGACGTGCGCGTGCTGTTCGGCTTCGATCCCGCGCTGCACCCGCCGATCGAGTACCTGGCGCTGGACGTGGCGCCCGCCGAGCGCCGCCCAGCGGCCCAGGCCTTCCTGGACAGCCTGCAAAGCCCCGCGGCGCGCGCGCGCCTGGCCGAGCTCGGCTTCGAGCCGGCGCCCTGACGTGCCCTTGGCAGAGCTGCTCGAGACCCTCGGCCTGGCGCTGCGCATCGCGCTGACGGCGGTGCTGCTGGCCGGTCCGCTGGCCCTGGCCACGGCCCTGGCCCTCGAGCGCCTGCGCGGGCCCTGGGCCCTGCTGCTGCAAACCGGGGTGCTGCTGCCGCTGGTCCTGCCTCCGCTGGTCACCGGCTATCTGCTGCTCGGGTTGTTCGGGCGCAGCAGCGCGTTGGGGCGGGCCTTCGAGGACCTGCTCGGGCTGTCGCTCTCGTTCAGTTTCGCGGCTGCGGTGCTGGCCGCGATGGTGGTCGGTTTCCCGCTGTTCGTGGAGAGCCTGCGCCTCTCGCTCGGCGCCATCGACCCGCGCTTGATCGAGGTTTCGCGCTGTCTGGGGCGCGGCCCTTTGGCGATTCTTTGGCGCGTGCAACTCCCGCTGGCTTGGCCGGGGCTGCTGGCGGGCGCGCTGCTCGCTTTCGCGCGGGCCCTGGGCGAGTTCGGGGCCACGATCGTGCTGGCCGGCAACATCCCCGGCGAAACCCGGCAGATCCCGCTGGCGGTGTATGCGCTGCTGAGCCAGCCGGGCCGCGAGCGCGAGGCCCTGGCGCTGTCCCTGGCCAGCGTGGGGATGTCCCTGGGCGCCCTGGGCCTGTTGTTCGGACTGCGCGCTTGGCATGCCCGGCGCCTGGCGCGCCTCGAGCGGGGGAGCCCGTGATCGAGCTGTCGGTCGCCCTGCGCCTAGGCGCTTTCGAGCTCGACGTCGAGCTGGCTGCCCAGGGCCCGGTGCTGGGCCTGTTCGGGCCCTCCGGCAGCGGCAAGAGCAGCCTGCTGCGGGCCCTGGCGGGGCTGGTCCCCGCGCGCCGCGCGCGGCTGGCCTTGGATGGCCGGGCCCTGTTCGACCAGCAGCGCGGCCCGCGTCTGCCCAGCCAGCGGCGCGGCCTGGCCTGGTTGCCGCAGGAGGCGGCCCTGTTCCCGCACCTCGGTGTGCGCGGCAACCTGACCTTCGCCCCGGGGGCCGCGGCGCGTCTGGCCGGGCCCTTCGGCCAGCGCCTGCTGGAGGCCCTGCGCCTCGCGCCGCTGCTCGAGCGCCGCACGACGCACCTGTCGGGCGGCGAGCGCCAGCGCGTGGCCCTGGGCCGCGCGCTGCTGGCCGGGCCCCGCGCGCTCCTGCTGGACGAGCCCACGGCCAGCCTCGACCCGGACCTTTCGCGCGAGGTGCTGGGCCTGCTGCGCACGATCAAGCGCGAATTCGCCACGCCCATGCTGCTCGTGACCCATCGGGCGGCCGAGCTGCTGGCGATCGCGGACCAGGTCGCGCTGCTCTCCGCAGGCCGCCTGGCCGCCTTCGGTCCGCCCCTGGAGGTGCTCTCCAAACCGCGCGAACTGGGCCTGGCGCGCCTGTCCGGCGTCGACAACCTGCTGGAGCTGCCGCTGCTGCGCCAGGATCCGGAGGCCGGCCTGACCTGGCTCGATCTGGGCGGCATCGGGCTGGCCACGCCGGAGCGCCCGCTGGAGCCCGGGCAGCGCGCCGCCCTGGGCGTCTACGCGGAGGATCTCTTGCTGTGCAGCGGCCCGCCGGGCCGGGTCTCGGCCCGCAACGTGCTGCCGGCCCGGGTGCTGGCCATCGACGCGCTCGAGCACGAGCTGCTGGTGCGCCTGGCGATCGGCCGCAGCGAGCTCGTGGCGCGCATCACCCGCGGCGCCGCCAGCGAGATGGGGCTCGGGCCGGGCAGCGAGGTTTTCGCGCTGATCAAGACCACCGCTTGCCACCATCTGGCGACCTGAGCGCAGCGATCGCGCAGCCGGGCCCGGCTGCTAGAAGCAGCTCCTGTCAGGCCGTGCGCTCGAGCCAGATGCCGGTGCCGCCTTCGTGCACCAGCCGCGGCACGTTGGCCAGCGCCCAGCGCAATTCGAGCCCCAGCACCAGCCCAGGGAACCAGCGGATCTTGAAGCTGTGGTTGTATTGCAGGAACGCGCGCAGCAGATAGACCTCGTTCCAGGCGCGGCCTTCGTCGACCCACACCCGCGGGTATTCGAACGGCCAGGGGATGTCGTGGATGAAGACCCACACGCCGACCTTGAGGCGCGGCAGCACGTGGAAGAACAGGTACCAAAGGTCCGAGCCGGTCTTGATCACATGGCTCGAATCGATGAACAGCAGGTCGTTCGGCTCGAGCCGATCGAAGAACTCGAGCGGCATGTCCTGGACCTCCTGCTCCCAGAGGGTCGCGTGCCGGTCGTCTCCGGGCCGCAGGAGCGAGCGCAGGCGCTCCGGATAGGGCTCGATGAAGTCGAGCTGCGGCGGCATCTGCCCGGCCTGGCGCAGCTCGTCGCACACGTCGAGCATCAGCGCCGAGGACCAGCCCGAGCCGACCTCGATCACGCGCCGGCTGCCGATCTCGCGCAGCAGCCGGTCGGTGAAGAACGCGTCCGCGAAGGGGAAGTAGTCGTTGCGCGCGGCGTAGCGGCGTTTGCCGTCGGGCTGCTCCGCATACAGGTCCGGGCGATAGTGGGGCAAGAAACGCAGCCCGAGCTGCTGCTGCGCCTCCACGTTCAGGTCGACGCTCGGGATCTCGAGGCCCCGTTGTTCGAAGATGCGCTTGGCCCGGCGCTCTACGGCGCGCAGATCCGGGATCGGCGAGTAGAAGTGGCCCGGCGGCATCCAGGTCCGGTAGCGGCCAAGTTCTTCACGCAGGGCGGTTTCGTCGGACTTCATCGGCAAGGAGCGGTTGGCTCTGACTGGCGCGCGCTTCGCAGCGCGAAAAAACCGCCGTTGCGAAGGCGCGGCGGTCGGTCGACGCTAACACGGAGCGCTCGGGCAGGCTGCGGCGTCATGCCCGGTCACCCTTCGGACTCCTGCGGTCGGAAAGCGTCGAACCGGGCTCGGCGAGCCGCGCATCCCCCCCGGAGAAACCCGGGGAACGCGTCCGGGACCGCCTCGGGCTAGGGCAGCGTGCAGCCGAGGTTGCCGGTCGGGCCAGCACGCAAAGGCCCAGCCTTTCAGGCCCGGGAGGCCCCGCCCTTCGCCTGCCCGCGGCGGGACGGGCCCGAATTCGAGACAGCTCGGATCGCTCCCGCCCGCCTCGTTGTGCTTCCGCGCTCGACGTCCCGGGGCCCCGTTCTGCGCTGCAGCGGTCGCGTGGTGCGATCCCGATCCAGAACCTGCGAAACGCTGCCCGCGCGGCTGCCCGCGCCGCGGTTCAACCCAGCGCTCGAGCGCCGCGACATGGCCACCCCCCGCGGCCGCTGTACCCTCCGCGCCGCGGCCTGGCCGCCGTTTGGCGGCCCGCAGGCTTGAGGACAGTCTGGCTCGATCGCTCGGGCCCAGCCCGAGCGAAGCTCCAGGGCCGTCAGCGCGCCAGGCTCAGGGCGCCGTGGTGGTCGCAGTGCGTGCCGTGCGGATGGTGCAGGTGCCCTTCGACCAGATAGTCCACGTGGTCGCCGTGGGGCACCGCCGGGTGGCCGCAGCCGGGCCCGTGCTTGTGGTTGGCGTCGTGCCCGGTGCAGACGTGCTTGGGCGTGCACTCGGCGGGGTTCTGCGCGTTGACCGCCAGCTTGTGTTCGTCGATGTGATCGCCGTGGGGGTGGTGCAGGTGGCCGTCGTGCAGATAGTCCACATGGCCGTCGTGCTTGACCGCGGGATGCCCGCAGTGGGCGCCGTGCTTGTGCTCGTGGGGTTGGTGCGTGTGGTTGCAGCCCATGGTGCTTGGTGATGGATTCGTCGGAACGGGAAGGGAACGGCGGGCGCGGCGTGCGGCCGTGTCCGCCAGGGCTCAGGTGCGCTTGCGGCGCGGCTCGGCGGCGTGTTCGAGGGCGCTGGCGAGCAGGTCGGCGACGTGTTCGTCGTCGAGCGCGTAGAACACGTGCTTGCCCTCGCGGCGGCCGCGCACCAGCCCTTCGGCGCGCAGCAGGCGCAGGCGCTGGCTGATTGCGGGGAGGGACTCGCCGGTGGCCTCGGCGAGCTCGCCCACGCTGGCTTCGCCGTGCGTGAGAAGCTCGAGCAGGCGCAGGCGCTGGCCGTCGCCGAGGGCCTTGAACAGGCGCACCGCGCGCTCGACCGCCTGGGCGCCGTAGCCGGACGCCCGGCGCCGCGCGGGGGGGGCTGGGCGCGGGCTGCTGGCGGGGTTCGGGCGGGAGGCCATGCCTAGAACTTCGGGTAAACACTTGCAGAAGTAAACAACTATTCAAGAAAAGCGGTCCCGCGCGGCGCCCGTCCGGGTCCGGAACCGGACAGGGGCCCCGGGGGTGGGGCCGGGCCGGTGCTGGGGTGCTGGGGTGCAGGGGTGCGCGGAGCGGGGGCGAGCCAGCGAGCCCCCGACACCCACCGACGGACCCTCAGCCCCTGCGAGCCCGGTCTCTGATCCGCCTGCGGGGCCGGCCCGGAGCGAACCGCCCGGTTCCTGGGCGGCGCTGCTGGTCCGCTGCGGCTCCCCCGGAATCCCGGGTTGAAGCGCGCGCCCGCTTGGCGCAGTGTCTGCGCAGGCCCCGGCGCGCCCCGCTCCGGGCCAGGGACCCATGACCATGCCCCGAGCCGCCAAGGTTTCCACCTGCCTGTTCTTCGCCGGCCAAGCTGAAGCGGCCGTGCGCGCCTACGTCGCCCTGATCCCCGGCTCGCGCATCCTGGCCATCCACCGCTACGGCCCGGGCGCGCCCCTGCCGGAGGGCTCGGTGATGACGATCTCCTTCGAGCTGGCCGGCACGCCCTGCCTGGCGATCAACGGCCCGCCGGTGTTCCAGTTCACCGAAGCCATGTCCCTGGTGCTGACCTGCGCCGACCAGGCCGAGCTGGATCGCTGCTGGCAGGCGCTGCTCGAGGACGGCGGTCAGGCCCAGGCCTGCGGCTGGCTCAAGGACCGCTTCGGCGTGTCCTGGCAGGTCGTGCCTGCGCGCCTCGAAGAGCTGCTGCAGTCCGGCGACGCCGCCGCCAATGCACGCCTGATGACCGCCCTGTGGAGCCAGATCAAACTCGACGTCGCCGCCCTCGAACGCGCCCACCGGGGCGCTTGAGTCGCCGGGGTTTCTTCCGGCACGAGCGCCAGGGCTTTGCTTTGAGCCGATCAGCGGCCCGGGCCGAGCCAGAGGTCGGGTCGGTCGAGGGCCAGGCCGGCCAGCAGCAGGGCGCCGTTGATGGCGACGTGCAGCTGCACGGCGTCCGCCAGCCGGCCGCGCCAGGTGGTGGCCCAGGCCAGCAGGGCGCCGATCAGGACGCCGCCGACCAGGTTGCCGTGCAGCAGCCCGAACAGGAGCACGGTGGGGAGCACGGCCAGGAGCGTCAGCAGGCCCTGGGGAACGAGCTCGAAATCGCGCTCGATCAAGCGCCGCTGCAGATAGCCGCGGAAGGCCAGCTCCTCGGCGATCGGCGTGACCAGCACGTAGCCGAGGCCCGCCAGCAGCCACCACAGGGAGCCGAGGCCCCCGGAGGGATCTTCTGAGGCCAGGGGAGCCTCGAGCAGGCCCTGGGCCGCCGCACTCACGATCCAGATCGCCGTGGCGGCCGGAGCGGCCCACAGGAGGCGCGGATCCGCTTGGCTCCAGAGGGCCGCGTGCCGGCCGCGGCCGCTTAGGATCATCAGGCCGCCGAGCAGGGCCCGCAGGGGCGCGGCCAGGCGCGGATCGGTCAGGAAAGCGCCGGCCAGCAGGCCGACCGCCAGCAGGGTCAGGAGCGGCAGCAGGTGCGCGGCGGTCGGGTTGCTTGGCGGGCGCTCGGGATCGCGGCTCGCCGACTTGGCCAGCCGCGGATGGCGCACGGCCAGGGCTACCGAGCCCAGCGACACGGCGATCAGCGGCAGCCAGCCCGCGTGGGTGTGGAAACCCTCCATGGCCAGCTCCGCGGACCAGCCATGGCCGATGGCCACCAGGGCGGCGATGCGCGCCGCGTTGAACAGCCAGACCAGCAGGGCGCCCACCGGCAGGATCCACAGGGCGGTGCGCAGGGTCACCCGCCGGCGCGCCAGGAACAGGAACGCGCCCGTGCACAGGAGGTACAGCCCGATGCCTTCGTAGCCCGAGCAGTAGCGCGTCACGATCACCGCGAAGCGATCGGTGCCGAGCACCAAGCCCACGGGGTCGCTCGAGAGGTTGAGGCCGAAGGTGCGGGCGATCGCGGCGGCCACGAGCAGCGTGGCCCGCGAGAGCGGCTCGCTCAAGAACTCGAGGCGTTCGAAGGCCCGCGCCGCGGCGAACAGCAGCAGCCCGCACAGGCCTCCCAGGGCCAGGCTCGGGGCGGTGCGTGCCAGCCAGGCCCGCAAAGCGCCGCCGGGTGCGGCGATCTGCAGCCCCATCGCCAGCCAGAACAGGCCGCTGCCCAGGGTGACCAGGAATTCGAGGTTCGCCATCAGGGGCGCGGCGGAAGGTCGCTCGATGACCGCCACCAGGCCGAGCGCCAGCAGCACGAAACCGAGCAGCGACCAGGCCGCGGACCGCAGCGCCGCCTCCGCGGCCTGGGGCGCCTCCGCCAACAGCGGCAGCGCCGCGCGCAGGCGTTCGAAGCCCAACACCAGCGTCGCGGCGGCGGCGAAGGCCAAGCCGTGGGCCGCGTAGGGCAGGAGCTCGATCAGCGGCACCCACCAGCCGGGGCGGCCGGCGATCTGGGCGGTGTCGAAGCGCGCCGAAAGCAGGGCCGCTTGGGTCCCCAGCAGCCCCACGGCGAGGGCCCATTGCACCTGCGCCCGCCGCGCCGCGCGGACCGGCTGAGCCAGCAGCGCACTCCACGTGCGCGGACGCGGCTCCAGCGCCGCTCCAGCCGCCGTGCTCCCCGCTGTTTCGCCCTGTTCCAGCTTGACCATGCAAAAATTCCTTGCCACTCGGCTCCCCGCGGTCACTGCTCGTTCGCCGGTCCCCAGCACTTCGCCGCGGGGCGCCCCAAGATCGCCCCCCTCCGCGCCCTACGACGACCGCGTCCTCGCGCGCCGATCAGCGCCGCTCGACCAGCACCAGGCCGCCGCCGATCAGCAGCAGCAAGCCCGCGACCGCCAGGTTCGGATCGATCTCGGGCGCTGCGAAGGGATCCGGCGTCTGGCCGCCGCCGCCGCCCCCGCCGCCGCCGCCGCCCCCGCTGCCTCCTCCGCTACCCTTCTTGGGCGGCGCGAAGGAGCCGAACTGGAACAGACCCGCCTTGGGGGCGCTCTTGGCGCCGCTGGCGCGCACGGCCGCCTGGAAGGCGGAGACGTCCGCCTCGCGCTTGAAGGTCTTGGCCTTGCCGTCGCCGGCCAGGGCCGGTGAGGACAGGCCCAAGGCGGTCACCAGCACCAGGAGGGAGGGTTTGGGTGTCATCGCGATCGAAATGCGGGGACCGGGGGGAAGAATCACGTGAAACGTACCCCGCTCCCGGGCCTACGGCGGGCGCTCCAGCGCAAGCCCGATCCGCCTTTCACCCCGAGACCCCGCCGCGGGCTCTGCCACGCGGGATCCCCGCCGGGCTCGCCCCGCAAGGGCTTTGGCGCGACCCCGCGGAGGCGCCCGCGCTGCTGCTAGAGTCTTCGCGGAAACTTTTTCCCTTCCCGCAATTCCAATGCAACAACTGCACGGATTCACGATCGGCCTGACCCTGGGCGCCCTGGGTGCCAGCGCACTGTTTCTCGCTCCGTCCGCGCAAGGAGGCCGCGGACAGAGCCCGGAGGGTCAACCGCCCGCGAGCCAGGGTCCCGACGAGCAGATGATGGCGCGCATGGCCGAGTTGGCGGCGCCCGGCGAGCCGCACCAACTTCTGGCGCAGGGCGCGGGCGAATGGAATCTGAGCCACAAGATGCGCCTGTCCGCGGATCTGCCCTGGATGGAAGCTCAGGGCCGCATGCAGGCCAAGATGCTGCTGGGGGGCCGCTGGCTGCAGCAGGAGATCGACATCGACATGGGCCCCATGGGCCAGATGCAGGGCTTCCAGCTGATCGGCTACGACAATCTGGCCCAGGAATACGTGGCCTTCTGGCTCGACAGCTTCAGCACCTGGCCGGTGATGAGCCGCGGCAAGGCCCAAGCGGACGGCTCGATCGACTTCCAGGGCACGATGATCGACGTGGCCGGCGCGCGGTCGTTCCGCATGCTGACCAGCCAGACCCCGGACGGCCGCGCCCTGACGCGCATGTTCGACACCATCCCGCCCCACGGCGAGGTCGAGGTGATGAGCGTCGAAGCGACCCGCAAGCCCTGAGGGCCCCATCGGCGAGGCAGCTGCAAAGCGGCGCTCTGGGGCGGAAACGCGTCTGGCCGTGCCACGGCCGCGCGCGTTGTGGGGTACTCATGGCCGCGTCTCTCTCGAGCCTTGTGCCCAGGCCCTTGCCCACCGGGTTTTCGGTCCGAGGCCAGCTTCTGCCAGCCTCCCGCTGAGCGCGCTGCCCGCGGCGCGACCGCGGTGAGTCTCTCTAGCAAGGCCGCCGTTAGAAGACGATTGCACTGGTGCGCACCCTCTCCAGCAGCGCTACCCTGCTCACCTCCATTCGCATAGCCGAGCAGTCCGTGGGGATCTGCAAGGGGCCCGTAGAATTCCTGCTGCTGCTGGGCGCTAGAATGAACTTGAGCGCTACGGCCGTATTCGAAGGTATACTTGTGCCGTTTGTGGCCCAGGACTTTGGCGTCGACCCGTCCATCGTTGAACAGGCACTGTTGGTGGCGCTGTGCGTTTTGACTTCGATCAGCGCGTCCGACACCCAGGCGGCTCGCTGCCCCACTTGATGATTTTCATGGGCCAGGTCGGGATGCCGGCCAATGGAATCGCTCTGGTGTCGTGCGTGGATCGCTTGTTGGACATGGGTCGAAGCGTGGTCAACGTGTGCGGTGAGTTGGTCTGCCCAGCCTGTCTGGAGCAAGTGCAAAGCGCGCACGGATAGTCTGAATCGAGCCTGGGTGCCAGCGCATAAAAAAGGCGGTCTGAGAACAATGCGTAAAGACTTCCCCAAGGGGGGCTTCGCCGGTCGTCGCGGTCCCAGGGGTGCGTTGGAGTCGCAAGCCGGGGAATGCCAGGAAGGCCACACAGGATGCCTCTCGGGTTTGACGTGTCAGATCTACACTGTGTAGCGGCGCACGCGCCCCACTCCGTGGTCCCCAAGCCAACACTTCCCATGCTGCTGCCTGTACTTCGCCAACGGGCTCTGCCGCTCTTGGCCCTGATCGGACTTTTGCCATGCAACAGGTCTGCAGCTCAAGAGCCGAGCGTCCAGTGGTACGCGGCTGAGAGCGGTGCGAGTTTGAGCAACCAAGTCGCTGCTCAGCCCTTGGTCCTGGGCCCAGGAGAAGTGCTGGAACTGAGCCTGCGTTCGCCCCTGCCGGCGCGCTCGGTGGGACTGTGGTACCTGGGCACGGTCAACGAGTCTTACGGGGAGCTGTTTACCCAGGAGGGCACTTCCCTGGGCATCCATCCGGTACTGCACGACCACGACCAGGCCGCGGAGCTGGTGGGCAGCGCGCGACCCGCAGGCCAGGCCGAGGTCAGCGGCCTGTTGCATGCCTACGAAGGGTTTGTAGCCGAACTGCGCCTGATTTTGATCGGGCCCGCTTACCTGGAGGCTTTGGCCGCGGTCTGGATCCCGCCCCAGCCGGTGCCGCAATTCGGGCCCCTCGGCGATAGATTGGAGCAACTCATCGGCGATGTGTATCCCAAGCCGCCGGTCTATAACCGCGCCTCCTGGGGCGCGGTTGCGAACACCTGCGCTTTGCAATATTGCGCAGTGACGCATTTGGCCGTGCACCACTCGGCCAGCACTGCCGACTACGCGGTGAGCACCTGGAGCCAAGCCGCGGCCAACGTCAAGGCCATCCAGCTATACCACCAGATAACCAATGGTTGGTGCGACATCGGCTACAACTACCTGATCTCCAAACAGGGTTGGATTTTCGAGGGCCGCGCCGGTGGCGATGATGTCAAAGGTGCCCACGATGGCTTCAATTGCGGTTCCATGGGCGTGTGCGCCATGGGTTACTTCCATCCGCCTTACAACAACGCGCCGAGTTCCACTCTGTTGAATGCTTACGGGGAGCTGTTTGCCTGGAAATGCTCCCAAAAGGGCCTCAATCCCCTGGGCTCGGCTTTTTATGCGGGTCTGGGCGCTACCAAGCCGGTGATCTACGGCCACCGTGACGTTTCCGCCACGGCCTGCCCCGGGGATGGTTTGTACGCGCAAATCGGCAACATCAAGAGCACGGTGCAGCAGAAGCTTGTTAGCGGCGGCGGCGGGGTGCTCAAGGGCGTGATCTACAACGCCAGCTTGGGCACCAATGCGCGTATCGCGGGCGCAACGGTTGCCCTCGGCAACGGGCAATTCGTGACCTCGGATTCCGATGGCTCCTATGAGTTCGCGTTGGCTCCGGGCACCTACTCCATCGCTGCGACCGCCCCGGGCTTCCAGATCGCTTCCTCCAGCGAAACGGTCAGCAGCGGCGAAATCTGGGAAAGTCTGGGCCTCGTACCCGCGACCGCGAGTCAAGCTGTGCCTAGCCATCAACTGATGCCCCTGGGCGGCAATCTTTTCAGCGCCAGCCTGCAGGGCGTACCCGGCGCTCCCGCTTGGCTGGCCTACAACGGCACCCCGGAGATCCCCGCGGTCCCCATCGACACCTGGGGCAAGCTTTGGCCGGAGCTGACCAACGTACAAGCCCTATTCCTGGGCTACGTGCCCGCCAACGGCAATCTGACCGTCACCTTGCAAGCTCCCAACACCCCGGGCCTGATCGTGCATACCCAAGGCCTGGTCACCTGGAGCGGCCTCCTGCGCTTCACCAACGGTCGGGCCCTCAAGGTGCCGTGAGGACCTCGGGCCACAGGCGCTGCAGTGGCGATTTGGTGTGATTCCTTTGTTCCGCTGGCTGACTGGCTTGGATGGGAGGACCCCCGCAATGGTCGGGGGCTCCATGGCATTGGCCCTGGGGCTAGGTCGGAACTAGCGCTCCGCCGCGCTTCCCGCAAGCAGCCCTCCATGACCTCGCCCGGGTTTTTCGGACACCCCAACTAGCCCGAGATGTGCAAGTAGTTCCTGCATGGCACAATGCCAAACGCAGCAACCTCACCCAGGAACGGAAGGCTGACGCCGTCCGGCTGGTCCGGCAGGTTGGTAGCGTGGGCACGGGTGCTAAGGATCTGGACCAGACCGAAACCGCGCTGCGGGAATGGGTCCGGCAAGCGACCGAGGGAGCGGGGCCCGCTACTGGCCCAGCCCTGAACGCAGCGGAGCGCAAGGAGCTCGAGCAGCTCCGCCGGGACAAGCAGCGCCACGAGACCGAGCGCGACTTCCTAAACAAAGCCGCAGCCTTCTTTACCAGAGACGAGAATCGCTCTTTGGGCTGATTCTGGCAGAGAAGGCCAACTAACCCGTCGCGCTGATGTTTTGCTACGCCTCGGTCTCACGAAGCGCTTTCTATGGTTGGGCAAGCAAGCGGCGGGTAACCCCCAAGGAGGTCGCGTACGCTGCTCTGGTCAAGCAGGTGCGTGAGGCACACGCCCGCAGCCGCCATACCGACGTTGGTCCTCGCATCCAGGCTGTCGCTCCTTTCGGCAGCCCCCCGGCGTTCCAGGAACCGTCAAACACCGACCCCCGCCAGATAGCGCGAAAGAAAAGCCAGCCAGCCCGCAGCGCGCTTGGGGCCAAGGACGCGACCGAGGCCGTTGGGCGGAGACCAAGGTCCGTAGAGCACCTTGCCTAAAAAGGGAAGTCCGATGGAGGGGTTCGGTAGCCAGCCGGTGCCCGCTTCCGCTTGGGAGCGCCCGAGGAACTCCCGCTGGTCCATCAGCGCCGGCGAGATCCGGTCTCCGGTGAAGTAGTGGTTCGCCCGGTCCACCTCCGCCGCGAGCTCCGGATGTTCCGATCTCATAGGCTCCCACTGGATCGCCCCCTGGGGCAAGCAGACCTACCCGGGCAGCAGGGCCTGCCAAAGCAGCACGAGCAGTAGCAGGGTCAGCGCAAGCATGCGCCACCGCCCATGGGCGTCAGCAGGCGACCAGATAGGCTGTTCATCGATCCCCGAGTCCGGGGTGGCGTCGTTGGCCAGGGCTCATGGGCTGGTTTCGCGAAACATACGCCGTGGGTTCCCGGATCCGGGCGGTGCCGATGGTTTGCCCATCCGGTCAGCCGTCGATCAGGCGTAGGCGCGCCAGGGGCCAGTGGGGGTGGGGGTGCTCCTCGAGCTCAAAGTGGCGCAGGAGTTCCCGGTCGAAGACCTGGGCGAAGGGCAGCAGGAACGGATTCTCCTTGCCCATGGTGCGGTACTTGAGATCCAGGACCACTCCTTCGGGGTGCTCCGAGGCCAGAATCTTGATCTTCCAGGCGATGTCCGCCATCACGTGCTCGGGCCCGGTCCCATCCCGCAGGGCGTCTTCCACCAGACGCACCCGTTGGTCTTCCCGGACCCCACGCACGTCCAGGCCGATCGGCTGGCGCCAGGTGTCAAAGGACACCAGGAGCCCCCGCTCTCCAAGCACTTCGCGCACCATCTGCGCGCGGCTCGCGCGATGCTGGTCCTCGTATTTTTGACGCCAGGCGGTGGCCTCGCGCCAGCCGGCGATCGCGGTTGCGCAAACGAGCGCCGCCCCAAGGGCTCCTGCCGGCGCCGCACCGCCCGGGACTCGAACGAGCAGCGCGCGCCGCGGCCATTCCAGGCCGTAGGCGGCGAGCATCAAAAGGAAGGGGGACTTGCCCAACAGGTACCCACCCTCGTTGGGCACGGCCCACCAGGCGGTGAAGGCGAGCAGCGGTAGCACGGCTAGAAGCAGCAGCGTGCCTAGACCCGCCGGGGCAGGCACGCGTCCCTTGCCTACGGCATAGGCTCCGAGCCCAAGGGGCAGGAGCAAGGCCGATAGCGCGGCTCCGACGTCCTCGCGCCACCAGGCCCAACTGCTCGGATTCAGGTGCTCTTCGATCTGCGCCGCCGTGCCGCGGATGCCGCCCAAGACCGAGTCCTCCCAGTAGTACAGGCTGGTCAGGGCGAAGGAAATGAAGCCCACGAGCATCAGGGCGGGGCCTAGGCGAAGCAGCACCGAACGCGGCGAAAGCCGCACACCCTGGCCGCGCGCCGCCAACACCGCGAGGTAGAGCCAAGCGGGCCCGAGCAGCGGCGCGGTCAGGTGCGTCAGCGGCACGAGGGCAAAGGCGAGCGCCGTGGTGAGGATCGCCCGACCCTCCCGCGCCCAGGGGGCGCGCAGGGTGACGAGGGCCGCCGCGGCGACCCCCAAAAAGTGCAGGGCGTGCACCTCGATGGTGGTGGCGAAAAACCAGTGCACGGGGCTTACGCCGAAGGCCAGGGTCGCCAGGGCGCCGGTGCACCGCGCCAGTCCCAGTTCGCGCAGCAGCAAAAAGCCCACGGCGAGGCCCAGGGCCGCGGGCAGCCAGGAAGTGGCGAAGAGCGCCTCGTAGTGTCCGAAGCCCGGTACGAGCTTGTCCAAGGCCCTGGCCACGGGCAGGTAGGCCGGGTGGGGCCAAAGCCCGGGTTCGCCCCACTCCAGCCGGGCGGCCACCAAGAACCCGTCGTTCCATAGCCAGCGCTGCAGGGTGGCCGTGTAGAGCAGGGCGAAACCGACCGCGAACCCAAGGGCCAGCCAGCAATCCACGGGCTCGAGGCCGCGGGGCGATGCGGGGGTCGGGGTCTTTTGAGCGTCGGCCATGGGAGCGGGCTTTCGCCGCAAGCGGGACCGTATTGTTAGACTCTCGCAATGCGCAATCCCCAAGCCTATGATCCGGGGGTTCTGATTCATTTCCCCATTCTGCTCGGCGGCTGCCTGCGCCCGGCCCCCCAGGGCGTGCCGGCCACGGCCGAGGCGGCTGTGGTGGACCTTGCCCGCCTGCGGGGTGAGTCAGGCTGCGGTCGAGAGGCTGTGGC
The DNA here is from genome assembly GCA_044375105.1 of Planctomycetota bacterium. Taxonomy (GTDB): domain Bacteria; phylum Planctomycetota; class UBA1135; order UBA1135; genus JBIKLM01. The sequence continues at coordinate 6,406 of JBILNK010000007.1, read as the reverse complement.
GGGGACGTCGTCTGTGCTGAGATGGGCATTCCGGCAAGAACGCCCGGATTGCGCGGGTTCTGGCGGTGTATTGACCAGGGTGTGCTGGGCAGGGATTGTCGTGCGGATGGCGGTTGGATGGTCCGGACCACTGCTTGGACGATTCGCTCCCGCAGTATTAGAACTATATGTTTATTTTTAGTAAGGACAAGGGGGCTGTTTGTGATGAATCTGGTAATAAAATATTGATTGAATTGGGCTGGTCAATAGATAAAGAATTGTTTGCAATTTTTTACTTCGATGATGTGACTTGGAACATAGTCGCCGTTCAAAGGGGGGTCGCTGATCCACGCGGCCACATGAGGCTGGGCTGGGAAGTTGTATCCCTCGCGAGCACAGTCAAGTCTACCGAGATTGCTGTACCTAAAGATGCAATCGCGAGAGCACTGAAGGCCTTTGGTTATGGCGATGGTCTTGGCCATGATGACGATATGCCTGTCTGCTTTAACATTCAGTCGAATGGTATGAATCTCTGATGATCTATGCGTCCGCTCCGGAATGAGGTGCTGCTCGGTAGCACTAACTATCACTCTCCTTGACAACGAACGCGCACTGCGTTTTCTCGGCGTGGGCAATGCCCGGGCCTCGGCGCTCGGCAGTGCCTCGGCCGTGCTCGAACGCGGCGAGTCGCTCGAGCAAGGCCAGCGGCTCTAAGGCGATCAAGCTGGTGCCGTCGCTTCAAGGGCGCCGCAAACGATAGACCACGCGCCCATCAGGATCGAGCAGATGATGGCGCGCATGGCCGAGCTGGCGGCGCCCGGAGAGCCGCACCGCCTGCTGGCGCAGGGCGCGGGCGAATGGGCCTTGACCCACAAGATGCGCATGTCCGCGGATCTGCCCTAGATGGAAGCTCAGGGCCGCATGCAGGCCAAGATGCTGCTGGGCGGCCGCTGGCTGCAGCAGGAGATCCAGATCGACATGGGGCCCATGGGCCAGATGCAGGGCTTCCAGCTGATCGGCTACGACAACCTGGCCCGGGAATACGTGGCTTTCTAGCTCGACAGCTTCAGCACCTGGCCGGTGATGAGCCGCGGCAAGGCCCAAGCGGACGGCTCGATCGATTTCCACGGCACGATGGTCGACGTGGCCGGCGCGCGGTCGTTCCGCATGCTGACCAGCCAGACCCCGGACGGCCGCGCCCTGACGCGCATGTTCGACACCATCCCGCCCCACGGCGAGATCGAGGTGATGAGCGTCGAAGCGACCCGCAAGCCCTGAGGGCCCCATCGGCGGGGCCGGCCGCGGAGCGGCGCTCTTGGGCGGAAACGCGTCTGGCTGTGCCACGGCCGCGCCCGTTGCCAGCTGCCCATCGCTGCGGCGGTCTCGAGCCTGGCGACCGGGCCTCTGCCCACGGGGCGTTCGGTCCTAGCCCAGCCTCGGCCAGCCTCCGGCTCGGCGCGCCTCCGCCTGGGCGGGCGGCCCGCGGCGCGCTCGCTCACGGACGATGGTCGGGGCGCGCGTTGGACCCGTTGGGTCGTCTGAATTCGGCGAGTTCGGCCTCCAGGGCGGCCAGATCCGCGGCGTCCGTCTGGACGCCGTGGAACTGCTCGAACTGGGCCAGGGCCTGGTGCAGCAGCATGGCCAAGCCGTCGCGCACGCGGAAGCCGCGGTCGGCGGCCGCGCGCTGGAATCCGGTCGCGGCGCCGTAGCGCAGGTCGATGGCGCGGGGATCCGGCCCGAGCGGCTGCGGCAGGCCCGAGCCCGGCGGGCCGAGCGGCACCGGCAGATCGACCGGCAGGCTCGAGACCAACAGATCGGCCCGCGAGCTCGGCAGCTCCGCCAAGGGCCGGGCCCGCGCGCCGAAGCGTCGCGCCAGGGCCGCGGCCGGTTCGGCCGAGCGCGCGAAAATCGTCGCGCCGCGCCAATCGAGCTCGCGCGCGGCCAGCAGCACCGCCGCCGCAGCGCCGCCCGAGCCGAGCAAAGCCAGGGACTCGGCCCCGCGCCAGTCCGCGTAGCCGCGCCGCAGGCCCTCCGCGTCGAGCTGCAGCCCGCGCCAGACCGCGCCGCCCGGCCGCTCGTCGCGCAGCAGGGTGTTGACCGCGCCCGCCTCGCGCGCCGCGGCGTCGAGGGACGCCGCCGCCGCCGCGGCGGCGAGCTTGTGCGGAGCGGTCACCGACAGGCCGCGCAGGCCCAGGGCGAGCAGCGCCGCCAGGTCTGGTCCGGCTTCCCGGCTCGGGAAGCGCAGGTAGACGGCGCGCAGCCCGCGGCGCCGCGCCAAGAGGCCATGGATGCGCGGGCTCAGGCTCTTTGCGGTGAATTCGGCGCCGCCCAGCAGGCCGGTCAAGGCGGGGGGCTCGGGCCCGGCGAGCGCGAGGTGCTCGGCCAGCGTCCACTGGCCCGGGGCGCTCTCGAGGCCCGGCTCCAGCGCCGCGTAGGTGAAGGGGTTGCGCCAGGGTGAGAACAGCCGCGAGCCATCCGCCAGGGGCCCCATGGCCAGCAGCGTGGTGGGCGCCAAAGCGGCCAGGGGCGCGCGGGCGCGCTCGAGTTCGAGCCAATCGGCGGCGCAATCCGGGCGCACGACCAGTTTGAGCGCGCTCGCGCCTTCGAGCCGCAGCGCGCGCCCGATCTCGATCAAGGTCGCCGCGTCCGGGCAGCCCGCGGGGTCGTGGAAGCTGCCGAGGCGCTCGGCGCCCGGGCAGGGCGGGCCCCGTTCGCCCCGTTCGAGATCCAGCCAGGCCGCGCCGCGGGCCGCCAGGCGCGTGAGATCGCCGCCGCGCGGAGCCAGCAGCAGCGGCAGGGGGCTTTCGAAGGGCGCCAGCCCCGGCGTCAGGTCGCCGCGCAGCTCCAGCAGATCGGCGCCGGCTCCTCGGGCGCGGCGCGCGAAGGCCGCCGGATCGCTTGCCGCGGCCGCAGGCAGCGTGACCACGAAACAGGTCTTCATGAGCTCGGGACCCTGCGCTGGAAAAGCGCACGGCAGCGCCGCGCGCTCGACGCGGCGCGTGCCCCGGCCGGACGCATGGCGCCTGCGCCGCTGCGCTCGACCGAGATGCAGGGCCCCGGCCTGGCCGAAACGCGGAGCGCCCGCGTCCGGGCCCGCCGGCCAGCGTCGTTCTTCATGCCCCGCGCTCCCGCCTTCCGAGGGCCTGCAGCCCGCTCCAGACCGCTTCGACCTGGGCGTCGAGCTCGAGGGCGCCGTCGACGCGCAGGGCGGCCGCCGCTTCGAACAGCGGCCGACGGCGGGCCTCCAGGGCGTCCAGCTCCGCGCTCAGCGTGCCGCCCAGGACCGCCGGGCGGCGCTCGCCGGGCAGGGACAGCCGCGCCAGCAGCAGCTCCCGGGGCGTGTCGATCCAGACCGCCAGCGCCTGCGCAGCCAGCAGCCGCCGGCTCGCCTCGCGCTCGAGGGCGCCGCCGCCCAGGGCCAGCACGCGACCCGGCGCCAGGGCCTCGGCTAGCAAGCGCTGCTCCGCATCGCGGAACGGCTCCCAGCCGTGCGCATCGACGAAGGCGTGGATCGGCCCGTGGGCCGCGGCGAAGAGCGCGTCCGTGTCCATGAAACGTGTGCCGGTGGCCTGGGCCAGCGCGCGCCCGAGGGTGCTCTTGCCGGCGCCGCGCTGCCCGACCAGCGCCACCGGGCGCGTGGCCGCGCGCAGGGCCGTCAGGTGCTCGAAGAAGCGCGGATAGCTCTTGGCCACGCATTCGGCGCCGGAGAGGCGCACGCCGCCCGCCAGCAGTCCGTGCAGCGCGAAGGCCATCGCCAGGCGATGGTCCTCGGCGCAATCGAGCAGGGCGCCGCGCCAGCGCGCCGGCCGGCCGGCGATCCACAGGCCATCGGGCTCCGCGCGCACCTGCGCGCCCAGGGCCGCCAGGGCCGCGCGCATGCGCTCGATCCGATCGCTCTCCTTGTGCCGCAGGTTGGCGGCGCCGGTGAGCCGGGTCGGCGCCGAGCGCGCCGCCGCCAGCACGGCCAGGTTCATGAACTGGTCCGGGCAGGCCCCGACGTCGAGCTCGAGGGGCCCGGGCCGATCCAGCTGCGCCAGCAGGCCCGCCAAACGCGCGTCCGGCTGGCCGTCGTCCGGATCGAGCCCGGGGGCTTCGATGCGGCTGCCCGTGGCGTGGGCGAGGCAGCTCCACACGCCCATGGCGCTCCAGTCCGCGGGCAGCTCGAGCCGCTCGGCCGCCGACGGTCCCGCCGCATCCGCCGTGGCAGCAGCCGCAGCCGTTGCCGCAGCCGTCGCCGCAGCCGCAGCCGATGCCTGCGGCGCCCCTGCGCCAATCCGCCGCACGCGCCACAAAGCGCCCTCCCGGCGGACCTCGACGCCGAAGCGCGCCAGGACCCGCGCCGTCAGCTGGGCGTACTCGGCGGACGCCAGGGGCCCGCTCAGCTCGATCTCCAGGCCCTCCGGTCCGAGCTCGGCGCCGACCAGCAAGAGCGCCGAGAGGAACTGGCTCGAAAGCCGCGCATCGAGCCCGATCCGCCGCGGCGGCGGCGCCTCCGCGGGCCGCCCGCGGATCCACAGCAGCGCGCGTTCCGCCGCGCCGTCGGGCTCGATCGCCTCCCGGCTTGCGCCGCTTTCGCCGCCGATCCCCGGAGCGTCGGCGCGCTGCACCTCGGCTCCCAGCCCGCGCAGCGCCGCCGCCAGGTCCTCGATCGGGCGCTCGGCCAGACGCGCGCTGCCGCACAGCTCCCAGCGTCCGGGCAGCAGCGCCGCGAGCGCCGCCAGGAAGCGCAGCGCCGTGCCGGCCGCGCCGCAGGCGATGCGGCCTTCACGGTGCGGCCTACGCGGCCCCGGCCCCAGGGTCACCCCGGCTTCGCGGCGCTCGACCGAAAAGCCGAAAACCGCCAGCCCGTTCAGCACCGCCTCGATGTCCGCGTTGGAATCGAGCGGGCCGAGCTCGACCCGGCGCCCCGACAGGGCCGCCGCGATCAGGACCCGATTGGCCGCCGACTTCGAGGTCGGCAGCTCGAAACGCGCCCGCGCCGGCGCCAGCAACGGCTGGATCCACACCCCGGCGAGTATGGCAGCCGCGGGCGCGCCCAGAGCCCTGGAATCAGCCCCGATCCCGCCCGATCTGGCCGCCGCAGGGAGGGCCGCAGGCCTCCGAAGGGCGGGCTGGACGGCGCGGGCGTTGCCCAGGCCGAGCGCGGCTCCGCCGGTCGGAGGCCGCGCGAGCATCGGCTTGCAGCGACGCTCTTTGGCCTCTGCGGCCTCCGGCGCGCGGCCCCAAGGCAGGCGGACGGGTTGGTGCAACCGCTCGGGCGCAGCTCCCGTCGATCCGTTCTCGGCCGGTCAGCTCGCCCCGAAGGCGCGCTCGAGCTGGCCGCGCTCGAGGGTCACCAGCCGGCCGCTGCCGAGCGTTTCCGGGACCACGGCGAGCACCCGGCCGCCTTCGGTCTTCTTGTCCTGTCGGGCGAAGGCCCACAGGCGCTCCCGATCGGGCTGCGGCTCTAGGCGCGTCGGCAGGCCCAGGCGTGCGAGCAGGGCCTCGAGGCGCGGGGTTTCCGCGGAGCCCGCGGCGCGGCATTCCGCCAGCATCCCCAAGGCCACCGCGTCGCCGTGGGGCAAGGCGAACTCCGAGGCGCTCTCCAGGGCGTGGCCCAGGGTGTGGCCGAAGTTGAGCCAGCGGCGCCGGTCGCGCTCGAACTCGTCGGCGATCACCACACCGAGCTTGAGCCGCACGGCCAGCTCGACCGCGCGCCGCCAGGCCTCCGCCTGGCAGGCCAGCAGCTCGGGCGCCCGGGCTTCGATCCACTCGAAGGCCTTTGCGTCGAGCACCGCCGCCATTTTGACCAGCTCGGCCAACCCGCCGCGGCGCCCGCTCCAGGGCAGGCTGTCCAGGAAGCCCAGGTCGCAGAACACCGCCTCGGGCTGGCGGATCGTGCCGACGGCGTTCTTGAGCGCGCCGAGATCCAGCCCGTTCTTGCCGCCCAGGGCCGCGTCGCACATGGCCAGGGCCGTGGTCGGCAGCAGCCACAGGCGCACCCCGCGCCGATAGGTCGCCGCCAGGAATCCGGTCAGGTCGCACAGGGAGCCGCCGCCGACCGCCAGCAGCAGGGCCCCGCGCTCCGCGGCCTGAGCCGAGAGGCGCGCCGCCAACTCGGCCCAGACCTCGACCCGCTTGACCGCCTCGCCGCCCGGCACGCTCCAGGCGGCGCGCGCGCCGAGCTCGCTCGCCAGCCGCTCCGCGGCCCCTTGGACCGCCGGATCGAACAGCACGAACAGCCCGCGGGCCGGCTCGGCTGCCAGCGCGGCCGCCAGCGCGCCGCCCAGGCCCTGGCCCACGACCACGCGCGTGTGCGCACCGGACGGGAACTGGAAGCGCTCGGACCACATCGTGCCGGAAGCATGCTAACCGGCCTTGGCGCGGGCCTTTCCCGTCGAGCGGGAGGCTGGCGGGCAGACGCGGGCCGCTGAAGCCGGGCGGCTTG
>JBILNK010000247.1:0-4807 GCA_044375105.1 Planctomycetota bacterium | reverse complement strand
GCTTCGATGACCAGATCCACCTGGCCGAAGCCCAGCTCGCCCTGGGTCACCTCCAGCCGGTCGATGGCCGCGTCGTGGGCCGCGCGCTCGATGCGCCGCCGCGCCAGGGACTTGCCCAGGCGCTCGCGGTGCTCGCGCTGCGCTTGGTCGAGGGCCGGCCGGGACAGGTCCTTGAGCCGGGTCGGCAGGCCCTTCTCCGCCAGGAGGCTGGCGATGGCTCCGCCCATGATGCCCGCGCCGATCACGGCGGCGCGCCGGAAGGGCGCGCTGCGGCCGCCGCCGGGGGCCTGGCCCAACTTCTTGGCCTCTTCGGAGCCGCGGAAGATCGAGACCAGCGCTTTGCACTCGCTGGTCACCGCCAGGGCCCCGAGGGCCGCCGCCTCGCGCTCGAGGCCTTTCTCGATGGGCGTGCGGGGCGCCGCCAGGACCAGCTCCAGGGCCGCCAGGGGCGCCGGGTAGCGCCCGCGCGTCTCCTTCATCACCCCGGCCCGGGCCTGCTTGCCGATCAGCGCCAGCGCCAGGGGATTTTGGTCGATCAGCGCGCCCGCCAGACCGCGGTCGGGCGGCGTGGGCCGCTCGAGGCCGCGCGCGATGCGCTCGGCCACGCGGAACAGATACACCGGTTTCGCCAGGCGATCGACCAGGCCCAGGCGCCGCGCGCGGCGCGGGTCGTAGAGCGTGCCGGAGAGGATCGCCGTCAGCGCCTTGGGGACCCCCAGGCGGCGCGGCAGGCGCTGGCAACCGCCCCAGCCGGGCAGGATGCCGAGCTTGACCTCCGGCAGTCCGAAGCGGCTCTTCGGATCGTCGGCGAGCACGATCCAGTCGCAGGCCAGGGCGACCTCGCAGGCGCCGCCGGGCACCGGGCCGCCGACCGCCGCCACGCTGGTCAGGCGGCCGCCGCCGCTCTTCGACAGGCGGTAGAGGCGCTGGAACACGCGCTGCCCCTCGCGGGCCAGCTCCTCGGCCTCCGGCGCGCTTTCGATGGCGGCGATGGCCTCCACGTCGGCCCCGTAACAAAAGTGCAGCGGCTCGCGGCCGCGCAGCACCAGGCCCTCGGCGCGGGTGTCGCGCTCGACCTCCGCCAGGGCCAGCTCGAGCCCCTGCATCAACAGTCGATCGAAGACCGTCTGCTTGCGGTGGGGGGGATCGAGGGTCAGGGTCACGACGGCGCCGTCCTCCGAGCGCGAGAGGCGCACGCAGGCGGCGGCGGAGGGCTCTGCCGGCGGCTGGGCGGCGGGCGTGGGGGCGAGTTCGGCGCTGGACATGGCAAACGGCGGGTCAGAGGCGTTCCAAGAGGACCGCGCCGCCCTGGCCGCCGCCGATGCACAGCGTGGCCAGGCCCAGTTCGCAGTCGGAGACGGCCAGCTCGTGGGCGGTGGTCAGCAGCAGGCGCGCGCCTGTGGCGCCCACCGGGTGCCCCAGGGCGATGGCGCCGCCGTTTTTGTTGAGGCGCGCGGGGTCGATCTCGCCCAGGGCCCCGGGCGCGCCCAGGTTGTCACGGCAATAGGCCTCGCTGGCGAAGGCCTGCTGGCAGGCCAGGACCTGCACGGCGAAGGCCTCGTTGAGCTCGACCGCGCCGATGTCGCCGAGGCGCATGCCGGCCGCCGTCAGCAGCTTGGCGCTGGCGTGGACCGGCCCGAGCCCCATGCGCGCCGGGTCGCAGCCCGACCAGGCGTAGTCGCGCAGGGCCGCCAAGGGCCTGAGTCCCAGGCCCCGGGCGCGCGCTGCGCTGGTCACCAGCAGGGCCGTGGCGCCGTCGGTGATGCCGCAGGCGTTGCCCACGGTGACGACCCCGTCGGGCTTTTCGAAGTAGGGCCCGAGCTTGGCCAAGGCCTCGGGGGTTTGGTTGTCGCGGATGCCGTCGTCGCTGGCCAGGGCGGCCTCGCCGGGGCGGCTGCCGAAGGGCAGGTAGGGCAGGATTTCGCGCTGGAATCGGCCGCCGTCGCGGGCCACGGCCGCGCGCACGTGGCTGGTCAGCGCATAGCGGTCGGCCTGCTCGCGCTCGATGCCGAATTCGCGCGCCAGGAGCTCCGCCGTCGAGCCCATGATCAGGCCCGAGATCGGATCGGTCAGGCCTTCGGTCAGGGCGATGCGCGGGGCGAAGGCGCTCGGGCGCAGCGTGAGTCCGGCCTGGGCCTTGGCCAGGGGCGTGCGCGCCGCCGCGAGACGCTGGAAGAACCGTCGGCCGCGCTCGTTGAACACCAGCGGGTAGGCGCTCATCACCTCGACGCCCAGGCACAGGAACAGGTCGCCGCGGCCCGCTTGGATGCGGTCCATGGCCGAGGTGACCGCCTGCATGCCGCTGGCGCAGTTGCGCGCCACGGTGAAGGCCGGCACGTGGCGGGGGATGCCCGCCCGCAGGGCGATCACGCGGGCCACGTTGGCCTGGTCGTGGGGCGCGCCCACGTTGCCGACGATGACCTCGTCCAGCTGGCCCGCATCCAGCTCGAGCTGGGCCAGGAATTCGCGCAGCAGGGCCGCTCCCAGGTGGGCCGGGTCCTCGCGCGAGAAGCGCCCTCCGGCCCGGGCCTGGGGGAGCCGGAGTCCGGCGGCGAGGACGGGGCGGCGATCGGGGGCGTGGCTCACGGGAGGGCGCGGCGGGGGTCGGAACGGCCCCGGGCAGGGGGCCGAGGGGACTTCGGCCCTGGATTAGAAGCGCCCCGGGGCGCGTCCCGGAGGTGCATCCGATCGCTTCCCATTCCCAAGTCGGCGACGGCCCGCCCCCGTTCCCAGAAGCGGGGGCACAAGGCCCCCATCGACGCCGTCCGATGGGGCCGGCGTCCCGCGGTCCATGAACCCCCTCGCCCCGCCCCCCGGTCCGATGCCCGGAGGCCTGCTCGGTTCGGTCGTCGGTCGACGCCCGCGGATCGTGCTGGTGCTGGGCGGCGGCGGCATGCGCGGCATGGCGCACATCGGCGTGCTCAAGGCCATGCACCGCCTGGGCATCCACTACGACGCGGTGGTCGGCACCTCGATCGGGGCCCTGGTCGGCGCCATGGCCGCCGGGCGCTATTCGATCGAGCGCATGGAGCAGCTGATCCAGGACATCGAGAAGGGGGACTACTTCCAGCTCAACTTCCTCAAGTTTCTGATGAAGGGCGCCCGCGCGCCCTCGATGTATCGCGGCGAGCGCTTCCGCGAGCGCCTGGCCGAGATCCTGCCGGCCCAGGGCTTCGATGAGCTGCCGGTGCCCTTTTTCTGCAACGCCGTCCGGCTCGAGACCGGCGGCGCGGTCTTCTGGGGCAGCCCCGGCTTCCGCCAGATCTCGCTGATCGACGCGGTCTACAGCTCCTGCGCGCTGCCGGGCATCTTCGAGCCCTACAGCGATGGCGAGTTCCACTACATGGACGGCGGCATCGTCGATCCGGTGGCCCTGCGCTTCGCCCGCACCCTGGCCCCCGACGTGATCATCGCCGTCGACATCACCATCAAGGCGGCCATGAAGACCCCGGACTACAAGAGCCGGGTGATGTCGACACTGCTGCGCGCCTTCGAGATCGCCGAGGAGGTGGTCGCCGAGCAGAACCTGCACATGCACGTGGACTATCGCGTGGCGCTGATCCAGCCCAAGGTCGGGCACCTGGCGCGCTTCGACTTCCAGGACGTGGCCAACGTGGTGCGCCTGGGCGAAGAGGAGGCCCTCAAGACCCTGACCGCCCACGCGGCCACCCGCGACCTGGTGACCCAGGAGGTGGTGGAGGGGCTCGCCTGCCCGGTGACGCCGCGCGACTACGTGGCCATCCGCATCGACAGCGAGGCCTGCATCGGCTGCGGCATCTGCGAGATGGTCTGCGAGACCGACGCCTTCTGGGCCCGCGGTCCGAAGGCCACGGTGCGAAAGCTCAGCAACTACGAGTGCACCCGCGACCACGCCTGCCAGCGCAACTGCCCGACCGGCGCGATCAAGCTCAGCAATCTGTGAGCGGCGGCCGGGCGGAGACAGCGGGGCCTGCGTTGGCTCGGGGTCGGCGGCCCCCAGGGTCCGGCGGCGCCCCTGGCAGGAGTCCACGACCGGCCAGCGACGCTCCGGGACGCGCTTGGACCCACCGTTCCGGCCGTCCGTTGCGTCAGCCCTTGGCCGCGGGGCCGTTCCCGGGCTTCGCTCAGGGCCCTGGCCGACCACGGATCGGGCGCGAGGTGCCTCGGCCAGCTCGGGGACCGGCCCACCCGCCCGCCCGTCCTGCGACCGCCGCACCCCAAGGCGTCGGCTAGGCCCCTGCTCGGCCGGGACGCCGCGATCCGGCATCCGCAGGCGCCTTTCGGAGGCGCGCACGGAAACTTCCGATCGTTGACGACCGATCGGTCTGCATTCCCGGAGTCAAAGTCTTCGAGCCCCTGCTCTGACGCGGGCCTTCGCGCCGGTGCTAGCCAACAACGGCGGCGGGTCCCTGGTGCTGCTCGACTCGGTGGCCAGCCACTTTTTCTTTCCGCTGGGCGCCAGCTACTCGGCCAGCAAGGCCGCGCTGCACAGCTTCACGCAGGCCCTGCGCCGCGAGCTCGCTGGCCAGGGAACCCTGGTCCTGGGCGTCTATCCCGGACCGATCGACACGGACATGGCCGAGAAGATCGACAGGCCCAAGACCTCGCTCGCCGAGGTCGGCCGCCGCATCGTGGCCGCCCTGGCGCCCGGCGAAGAGGATCTGATCTCGACGCCACCGGCGCGGAGATGCTGGCCAACTTACGCAAAGACCCCAAGGCCCTCGAGCGCTATCTGGCCAGCATGGGCTGAGCCGGGCGCTCGGCGGGCGCAGCGCTCTGCCCGTCGAGCGCTGCGCCCGTGGGTCAGCTGCCCCGAGGGCGCCAGCTG
>JBILNK010000246.1:0-4810 GCA_044375105.1 Planctomycetota bacterium | reverse complement strand
GCATGATGCCCTGGTCGAACCGGTAGCCCAGCTCGCCGATCAGACTGCGGTGTTGGAACAGCAGCTGCTCCGAGTACACCGTGTTCGAGAACGAGCGGTGCGCGCGGAATTGGCCGAAGATCAGGCCGATGCCTTCGTAGAAGTTCCAGTTGCCGTAGGCTTCCTGGAGCAGCGCCTCTCCCGGGGCACCCGGGGTGGCGCCGACGGCGGACGCGTTCCCCAGCCAGGTCGGATCGAGCTGGTTGGCGAAATCGAACATGACGCGCCAGTCGAAGTCGCCGATGCTGCCCTTGCCGAACAGCTTGGCATCGTCGAGCTGGGCACCGAGGGTTTCCGCGTTGGCGGCGCCGCCGAAGCTGAAATCATCGCTCTGCTGGATCGAGCCACGGATCAGACCGCCCACGGTGGTGGGACCCATTTGGTCTTGGAGCGTGGTCGACAGCCCATTCAGTTCGCCGGAGAGGCCGAGCCAGTCGGAGCTGGGGGCCGCGGCGCTGCCGATGTCGGTGCTGGGGGCCGGGGTTTCCGAACCGTTCCAGGCCAAGCTGGGCTGGATCAGGCAGCCCAGGGCGGTGGCGGCAGCCACACCGCGCAGGAGGCCGCTCAGCGCGCGAGCGGTGGGGACGTTGTCGATCGTCTTCATCTCGGGAGTACTCCAGTGTTGGTTGGAGTTCCTGTGGGGATGGGGTGTAGGCGCTTGAGCCCGCGCGCGGAGCAGCAAGCGTCCTGGGGGGGAGCGCCGACGCGCGGCGCCCTCAGCAGACAGCGGCCAAGACTGCCCGCAATTGCCCGAAAAGGCGACAGGGGCCCGTATACCCGCTGCAAACCCTTCCCAAAACTGGGCTTATGGCGCAGTTGACGCTTCAGCTCCGTTCGCAAGAAAGCTCCGTGCCCGGCCCCAGGGCGCGGCTGCGGTCGAATTGGAGGCCCGCCAGGGGCCCCTGGAAGGGGCCGTGGGCTGCCCTGGAGGTCCCCCTAAAACACCCCGATCCTGCGGGCGGCGGGTCGCCACCGGAGGGCGCGGCGGGACTCCCGCGCAGGCCCAAGGCCGCTCGCGACCCGCCCAGGGCGGGGCTGGTCGGGGCCGGCTTGCTGGCTCGGTCCACGGCCCTCTCCGCGCTGCCGGTCCAGGCCTCCGTCCCCGGCCGTCCCGGAGCTGCCGGGGTCACGCCCCTGCCCTGCCGCCCCCGACCGGACAGGCCATCGACCAAAGCTGCCGATCCCCCCGCACCGAAAGCACCGGGAAGCCCCACCGACCCTGCGGGCCGGTTCCGCAGCCAACGGCGGAGACGGCGCGCAGCCTTCGGTTCTGGCTCGGATGCCGAACGCTCGAGGCCGATCGGCCGCGCTCGGCTTCGAGCGCAGAGCCCTACTCCAGCAGGGGGCGCTGGGTCAGCGTGAACCCATCCCCGAGGGAAAGCTCGTGCGTGTGCAAGGCGGACACTTCGAAACGGAACTCCTCCTGCCCGGCGCCTTGAACGCTCCGGACCACATACATTCCGGTCGGCACCACGAGCGGGCCAAACTCGAACCCCTGCCAGCCATAAATGCCCAACACAGTTTCCCGCCCATCCTGATCCACGCGCATCAACTGGATGCGATTGACGAACACGTCGGATCTGCATTCCAGGATCCCGAAGTCCAAATTCAGCTTCAGTTCGAGCAGCAGGTCGCTCCCGCCGAGATGGACGATCCGGAGAGGTCCAGCATCCGCCTGAGCACGCAGACCCGCCGCCATCGACCGGAATGCGACCCGGTACAGTCCTTCGGGCACTCCATCGATCGTCGTGAACCCATCTGCTACGGATCCGATATTGTAGCGGAGCAATCTCGCTTCAGAGATCAAATCCAGCGTCCCCAGGACCCCGGATGGAGACAGGAGATCGAGCAGTGCCAGGGAGTCGGTGGGATCCAAGCCATCGAAGGACACCCTGATGCCGATTTCATGCAAGGGAACACAATCTGCGATCGAGATCGGCACGAACATGGGCGCCTCGGAGACTGGCCCCGGAGAAAACGAGACATCCGCTGGTGGGCAACCCGGCCAGTTCAAGGTTGCAGCGATCGAGATCGGCGCCTGAGGAGGTCTGCTGAAAACACGCAAGCCGGGGGATGTCAGCGGATAGCTTGCGGCGAATCCACATGCCTGCAGGAGGCGCAGTCGTACCGACGTCAGGCCTAGGAACGGGTTCTGCGGCGCGCCCACCGGAGGAGTGGGGAATTGAAAGCTGAGGATGTCAGTGGGCATCCTGGGGTTGATGTCCGCAGACGTCCCATCTTCAAGATTGCGGTTGAATCGGACCCAGGTGATGCGATTGAGGCGCAGCAAGACTCCGGACTCGCCAGCCAGGACATCGACGAGTGCTTCCTGGGAGGCAACCCCAGGCCCGAGCGCCAAACAGCGCCACCATCGGACTCCGGTGGGCACAACGACCTCAAAGCTGCCCGAACCAGGCCTTGGGGAGCAAACGGCGACCGAGTCAGCACCGACGAAGGTCGGGACGCCTCGATTCTCCAAGGCCGCGCGGAGGAGCTCCACCAGGAGCCCATTCGATTCCAGTTGTACCGGATAGACGAACACCGCGATCCGGCTGGCTTCCTCCGGATCGCCCAGGTCGATGCGCCCGTCGATCGTGTGTCCGGGGGTCAATCGGTGATCGATCACGTTGGTGGCCGGATCCAGCCGCGCAAGCAATCCGGGGACACCGAGCGTTTCTCCGATATGACCGGGCGCCCGGACATGCAGCGCCCAGCCGGCCTCCAGGGATCCTGGCAAGGCAACGATGCCTGAATCGTCCGCAGCGTGGGTGACCAGCTCCTCGTTGGCTGCCAGCAGGGTCACCAGCGCCCCAGGCAGCGGCTCGAGGTCCGCTCCGAGGACCCTCAAGGACAGCGGCGACCCTCCGGTGCCTTCGACCCTCCCTGAGCTCGGGCTGCTGCTCGCCATGGACAGGGACGGTTCCGACCCCGTGGGCTGTCCTGGGCGCGGCTCGCCAGCCCGGCGGGTCGGCGTCTGATTCGGGCTGCTATCGAGCCACAAGGTGGCCAGGATCGCCACAAGGGCAGCTAGGCCGATGCAGGCAAGGATCGCGTGCCAGCCGCGCGGAGACCGAGGGGGCATGGCTAGAAAGTCGCTGACGCCGGTGCGGGTGTGCGGGTCAGCCGGAGCCGGAGGAAGTCCCCGAGCGCGAGGTCACCCGATACTCGAGCCTGCAGCCTGAGGCCCCAGGCATCGGGTGCAAACGCATGGGAGCAAGGTGCTGAGTAGAGGCGATTCCTGCCATGGAGCGGACCCCCGAGGAGCCCGGACGTCATCACGGCGCCAATCAAGTTGAGAGACCAACGACCCAGCCCCGAAAAACTTGAAGGAGCGTGCCGACTGGGCTTCGACTGCGCTACTGAGCGCAGACGGCGTACGTATTTCCACCTTGGACCTGGGCTCCGCATGACCCGCCGTCTGGGCAACCTGGGATATTCGGCCGACACCAACCGACGGTAGTGGTCGAAGTACCGCCTTCAAAAAACGTAAACAGTAGCTGACAGCACGCAGAGCTTTGGCTGCCACAAGAACACGACACGGTTACTACAGTTCCGGTTTCGTTCTGAGGGGTCCAGTTCATCACACAAGGACCCGGAATGCAGTCATTAATCTCGCAATGAGGGAAGAAGCTAGAGTCGAGCCAGAGTTCGCAGGGACTGTCGGTCTGGCTGAAAGTCGGGAGTTGAACAAGCAGAGCGCTCGCGATGACTAGGTGAAGTCGCATTGTTTAGTCGTAAGTCGGCACTGTTCCCCGGTCAAGCGCGATCGAGGAATTTACTCATATCTTACAAACCGGAGCGGCTTTCCCCTGGCGGCAGGGGAGGTGCCCCCTGGTTCGGGGAGCCCGGGGGCCACCGCCCGGCCGGAGGCCGGGTCGAGCGGCGGAGGCGGCGGGCCCGGCCGAGGGTCGGCCGCCAGAGTCAGCCGGGCTGGTGGCGCTCGCGCAGCAGGCGGTAGGGATAGATGCCGGTGTCGTGGCCGTCGCTGAAGCCGATCGCCAGGGCGTAGTGGCCGACCAGGCTCACCGCGCGGGTCTCTAGGTCGGCCGGGGTCGTGGCGGGGTCGTGGCGCCGGATGCCGCTGTGCTCGTCCACGCACCAAGCGCAGGGACAGAAGTCCCGCAGGGCTTTGGCGCTGAACACGCTGCGCTCCCCGTCCGCCCAGCGGATCTCGAGCCGCGAGGGGTCGCTCTTCTTGATCTCGAGCGGCTGGGTCGCCTCGGGCGACAGGCTGGGGCGGCTCCTCGGGATCGGCCCGGACGGCTCGGGGGCGGACGGCATCGGGAAATCCTCGGCCGCTGCGGGCCCCAGCGCAAGCCTGCGGGGGCCGATCCGCCGGGGTGGAATCCGCCGAGCCCCGGACCATTCCGGCGCTCCGGAGGGATCGCCTCTCCAGGCTCCAGGGGAGGCTCCGGCCCGGATGGGTGCCCCGGTTCTTGGGTGACCCGTAGGAGCTTCCGGGGTTGAGCTCCGAGAGGCCCGGACAGCCGCGGACCCGTCCCGTTCGGCGGGTGTCTTGACCTCCTTCATCCGGTCCCGGCCCCAGCATTCTTGGGGCTCACACCTCTCTGATACCGCCATGTCCAAGCTCGAATTCCATCTCCAGACCGGCTGCGCACCGATCGGGCGCGGCCCCCTGCTCCGGTCGCTCTCCGTCTCCGGCGCGGTCTGCCTGGCCGTCTTTGGCGCAAGCGCCGCGCCCCAGAGCCTGCTCGAGGTCCAGGGGCAGGCGCTGCTCGGCCCCGGCTCCGTCCTGCCGATTCCCGGTTCG
>JBILNK010000085.1:0-17820 GCA_044375105.1 Planctomycetota bacterium | reverse complement strand
GCAACACTTCCGCCAGCTCCCCCCGGGCCCTTGGAGCGTGTGCGCCGAGATCGGGTCCTGGTCCCAGTTCCCTGAGCAGCTGGCGGTGCAGTCGGTCGAACTTTCCGCGGGAGCAGAGAGCACCGTGCGCCTCGAGCTGCCGGCCCAGGAGGCGCTGGTGCTGGGGCGGATCGAGGGCAGCGTGCGCTGGCCCCCGGGCTGGGATCCGAGCTCCAACGGAAACCTCTGGCTCGTCCCCCTGGGGGGGTCGCGTCGAGGGCAGCAGGGCATGCAGATGCACCGGCTGGAACCGCAGCCGACCGCGCCCGAGGGGGCCTACGCGGCCTCCTTCTCGATCGAGAACCTCGAGGTGGGACGCTACCACCTCCAGGTGGTGCCGAGCTGGGCCTCGTTCCTGCTCGATGTGGCCGCCCTGCCCGGCCCCGCTGTGCGGCTCGAGGTCCCTGAGCCCGCCGATCTGCTGCTGCGCTTCGTCGACACCCGCAGCGGCGCCGAGCTGCGGCCACAGACCGTCTCCTGGTGCCCCACGCGCCCAGCGGAAGTCGACTCGGGCATGCTCCACAATGTGGCCTACGACGCGCAGGCCCGGGCCTACCGGTTGCAGGCCCCCAGCGGGCCTATCGATGTCTTCACGCGGCTCGAGGGCTACGCCGATCGGCAATTGAACCGCCTCGCGGTCGGACCCGGCGAGCCGCGCGAGCAGCGCATCGAGCTGCACCCGATCGGCGAGCTGATCCTGCGCTTGACCAGCGCTGGGGTGAACCTGCCGATCGGCTTCGAGCTGGACCTGCGCGTGCTGCGCGCCGAAAATCGCGAGCCCGTGCCCGCCAGCTGCAACGTGGAAAGCCACCAGCTGCGCTTCAAGCTGACCCAGCCCGGCCGTTACACGATCGTGCCGCCGTCCCTCGAGGGCTTCCTGGCCCCCGAAGAGCGCGCGGTCGAGGTCGAACTCGGCCAGCGCGTCGAACTGGTCTACGAGTACCGCAAGGCCCCCTGAATCGCGGCGGCTGCCCGCCGCGGTGCCGGGCGCAGCTGCCCGAGGCGCGCGTGCGACGCCGAGCCCGCCGGCTCCCCGAGCAGCGGGCTCACGCTTCGCGGACCTCTCGGCCCCGGCTCGCTCGGCACCCGCTCACTCGGTCTCGGCGGGCTTGGGCACGATCCGCTTGGCCCGCTCGCGGCGTTCGCCGCGCAGCGCGACCAGGGCCGAGGCAGGGCCCGAGCCAGCGTCGCCTTCGAACTCGAATTCGAACTCGCGCTCGTCGCCGCCGGCGAAAAAGCGCGTCGGCGACAGGGGATAGAGGCGCACGGGCTCGGCCCCGGTCTCGGCCAGGAACAGGCGTGGGCCTTCGCGGAAAACCCGTCGGCGCTGCAGGAATCCGGCGGAATACTCCCCCACCAGGGGCTCGAGGGCCGCGGGTTCGAGGGCCACCGGGGCGCGCAGGCCGAGCCCCGGCACCGCTTCGCCCGCGAGCAGCGCGCGCAGGCGCGCGCCGAGCGCATCGGCCTGCCCCGCGCCCGCGTTGGCCAGCACGACCACCCCATGGCTCCGGGCCGGATCGATGGCCAGATAGGAGTGGTAGCCGCCGGTCTGGCCGTTGTGCCAGCGCACGCCGCTCTCGGGCTCGAGATGCCAGCCAAGGCCCATGGCCAGGTCGCCCTTCGGACTCCTCCAGCGTTCGCGGCAGGCCGATTCGAGCGTCGCCTTCAGGGTCGCGGGCAGGCCCTCCGCGGCGCCCGGCGAGCTTGGATCGGCCGACGCCAGCCCGAGCTCGATCGCCGCAAAGCGCAGCAGATCGTCGACGCTCGAATGGAGCGCGCCCGCGCCCGCCAGGGCCTCGAAGCCCCAGCGGCTGCCGGCCCGGCCGCCTTCGCCGTGGGGCTGGGCCAGCCGCCGCAGCTGCGCTTCCTCGAGCCGGATGCGCGTGTCCCCCATGCCGAGGGGTCCGAACAGGCGCTCGCCGAAGCGTCGATCCAGGGCAGCCGCATCCCCCGCCAAACAGAAGCCCAGCAGCCCGGCGCCCAGATTGCTGTAGGCGTAGGCGCTGCCGGGGGCGCGCCGCAGGCTGAGGCCCGCAAGGGCCGCCTGGAGGTCGGCCGCCGCGAAAGCGGCGTAGGGATCGGCTGGATCCGCAGACAAGATCCCGGGCGGCAGCCGCGGCAGCCCCGAGGTGTGCGTGGCCAGATGCCAGAGCCGGATCGGCTCGGCCTGTGCGGCGCCGGTCGGGCCACCGGACCCCGTAGACCCGCCCGCACCGGAGGGCGCCCCGGGGCTCGGCTCGCCCGCGGCGGGCCCCACGAACGCCGGCACGCTCCAGCCCTCCGGCAGCCGGCTGGCCAACGGATCGTCCAGGGCCAACTCGCCGCGCACGACCGCATCCGCCAGCAGCAGCCCCGTGAAGACCTTGGTCACCGAGCCGATCTCGAACAGGGTGCCGCCATCCGGCGCCCGCGGATCGAGCACGCCGAGAACCCCGAACCCGATCGCCCCCCGCTCCTCCGGCGTGATCCAACCCACCACGAAACCCGGGTACACCTCGCTCGCCAGCAGCTCCGCCCCGAGCTCCCGCACGCGCTGCTCCGCATCGGCGGCGTTCCCACCGCGCTGCTCCTGCAGCGCCGCGGCTTGGCCGCAAGCGAATTCCCCACCGCCGGCCAGCAGGCCACCCAGGGCGGCGACGACCTGGGACCGAAAGACAGCGCGGAGGCATCGAGACGTCAGGGCAGTCGGCATGGCTGAGGCTGCCACCCGTCCAGATACCTGATCCGCCGATGGCCTGCACTCCAATCTAGAGGTTCCCCGAGGCGCCCCCGCAGCCGTCCCGCTCCACTGGGATCCGGCAGTCCTCCCGGCTGTCCCCGGGCTCCTGTCAGGAATCCCTCCGGGGCGCCCATCCAAGCCCAGAAGGATGAATAAAATCGACTTTTGGTTTTCAAGAGTCCATTTTATCACCCATGGCCAAGCGAACCGTGCCGATCTTTCCCCGCTCTCAGAAGCAACTGGAAGCCCTCGGCGACCGGCTTCGCCTGGCCCGCCAGCGCCGGCGCCTGACCCAAGCCGTGGTCGCCGCCCGCGTCGGTGTCTCCAAGCAGACACTGGCCAAGCTCGAATCCGGCAACGCTTCCACCAGTCTCGCCACCCTGATCCGGTTCCTCGCCGTTCTCGGCCTCTCGGACGATCTCGAACACCTCGCCGCGGACGACACCCTCGGCCGTCGACTCCAGGACCAGGCCCAAAAGGCCCCCCCGCGGGGCAAGGTCGAAGGCTGATGGCACCCGTGCAAGTCTGGATCGACGACCACCAGCTTTCGAGCGCCCCCCTGCTCGTGGGCCGGCTCGAGGCCAGCAACTCCCGCGGCCACCAGATCGTGCGATTCCGCTACGCGGATCCATGGCTGTCCGAAGCGGGTCCCGGCTTCCCGGTCGACCCCGAGCTGCCGCTGGGACCTGGGGACTACTTCCCCGGAGCCGATCGGAGCCTGCACGGCGCCTTCCGCGACACGTCGCCCGACCGCTGGGGCCGCCGGCTGATGGATCGCCGCGAGCGGGAACAAGCCGGCTGCGAAGGTCGCCGCCCGCGCAGCCTGTCCGAGTGGGACACCCTGCTCGGAGTCCAGGACGCGAGCCGCCTGGGCGCCCTCCGTTTCCAGGATCCCGATGCCAAGCGCTGGCTCGACGACCGCATTCCGGGCATCCCCCCGATCAGCCGCCTGCGGGAACTCGAAGCCGCCGCGGAGCGACTCGAAGCCGACGCGAATGCGGAGCTCGACCGCGAGATCGCCAGCCTGCTCCAACCCGGGAGCAGCCTCGGCGGGGCGCGTCCCAAAGCGACTTTCAGCGACACCGACGGGACCCTTTGGATCGCCAAGTTTCCATCCCGGGACGATCGCATCGATGTCGGCGGCGCCGAGTTCCTGCTGCACGAACTCGCCAGCGCTTGCGGTATCGACGTTCCACCGGCGCGCCTGCTAGCGCTCGGCGTGCGCGGGCGAACCTATTGCGTCCAGCGATTCGATCGCCAAGGTTCGCGGCGACGCATGTACTGGTCGGCCATGACCTTGCTGGGCCGTACGGATGGCGAAGGATCGAGCTACCTCGAGATCGCCGAAGCCCTGCAGAATCATGCCGACGTCGCCTTCGTCGAGCGCGACCTCCACCAACTCTACCGCCGCATCCTGTTCAACATCCTGACCGGCAACCGCGACGATCACCTGCGCAACCACGGCTTCCTGCGAGCCGCCACAGGCTGGACCTTGGCCCCTGCGTTCGACCAAAACCCCGAGCTCGACCGCCGAGAACACGCGATCGCCATCGACGCCTCCGACCCGCGCCCGCTGCCCGCCAACCTCCGCGCCACAGCCGACCTCTACCGACTGACCAGCCACCAAGCGGCCCGCATCGAATCCGGACTCCGGGCCACACTTTCCACCTGGCCCACCCTCGCCCGCCGCCTGGCCCTCCCTTCGAACACCCTCGAGCGCCTCTCCACTGTCGTCTTGCCGGAGGGGCTTTGATGCGCGATGACCTGGGGCGGCATTCTCGGACGGACCCTGCCGGGAATCCCGCACACCTGGAACAAGCACGTAGGTCCGGCAATCAGACAGCTCCGGCACGAGCAAGGGCTTCGCTCTGACCTCGCGGCCGCACTTCGATCTCTGACCTGGGGCAGCCCGAGGGGAAGTCGGTTCGGACCGGGCGGGCGCCTTCGGGAGCAGGGAGGTCCGGCGTCGGTCGGGAGCACCGCGACCAGATCGTGGCTCGTGCATCGGGGCCGCGCAGCGGCAGGGGTGCCCCGCCGATCAAGCCGGGGCGGGGGCCTCGAGGGCCGCGAGGGCCGCGGCGATTTCGGATTTGGGGCGTTGCGCGAGGGTGCGCGAGGAGCCGTCGCGGCCGAGGATGGTGACGGTGCTGCGGTCGGCGCCCAGGGCGGTCTGGTCGTTGAGCACGATGTAGTCGGCGTTCTTGCGGCGCAGTTTGGCCAGGGCGCGGCGCTGGCCGTCGCCGGTTTCGAGGGCGAAGCCGACCACCAGGCGGCCGCCCTTGCGCTTCGAAACCGTGGCCAACAGGTCCGGATTGCGCACCAGTTCGATCGACGCCGTCTGGGTGCCGCCATCCTTCTTGCGCCACTTGCCCGCCAGGCGCCGCTTGGGGCGCCAGTCGGCCACCGCGGCGGTCATGTACAGGGCATCGGCGGCTTGGAAATGGCGCTTGAGCTCGGCCAGCATCTCGCGCGCGCTCTGGACGTCGATGCGCACCACGCCGGGCGGCGTGGGCTGGTGCACGGGCCCGGTGATCAGGGTCACGAGGTCGCCGCGCGCGGCGGCGGCCGCGGCCAGGGCGAAGCCCATCTTGCCGGTCGACTCGTTGGAGATGTAGCGCACCGGATCGATGTATTCGCGCGTCGGGCCGGCGGTCACGAGCACGCGGCGCGGTCCGCGCGCCGGGGGCGAGCTTGCGGGTGAGCCCGGGGACTTGCGGCCGCGCTCGGGACCGGCCGGGGACGCGGCCCGTCGGCCTGCGGAGCGCTTGGGGACCGCGCGGGCCGCGGTTCGGCCCCGGTCGCCCGCGCGGCGCGCCGCGTTGGTCGCGGGGCCATCGGGATCGGTGCGCTGGGGCGCGATCGGGGCGCGGGGCTTGCTCATGGCGTCGGGCGAGCGTTCAGGCCAAGGCGTGCTTCAAGAGCGCGACGATCTCGGCCGGTTCCGGCAAGCGGCCCTTGCCGCCGTCGCCGCAGGCCATGTGGCCCTCGCCGGGCTCGACCACGGTCCAGCCGTCGGCGGTCAGTTGGGCCAGGTGGCGGCGCACCGGCGGCTGGACCAGCATGTGCGGGTTCATCGCGGGGCACAGGAACTTGCGCGTGCCCGGGGCCGTGGCCAGCACGGCGGTGCCGAGCAGATCGCTGCCGAGCCCCAGGGCCAGGCGCGCGATCAGGTCGGCGGAAGCCGGCGCGATCAGCACCACCTCGGCCCACTTGCCGAGCTCGATGTGGTCCATGGCCGTGCGCCGCCCGGCCTCGAACTCGTCGACGCTGGCGGGCTCGCCGGTCAGGGCCTCGAACAGCTGGGGGCTGATCAGCTGGGCCGCGCGCGGGGTCAAGACCGCGCGCACGCGGTGGCCGGCCTGGGTCAGCTTGCTGGCCAGGTCGCAGGCCTTGTGCAGGGCCGCCGAGGCGGCGCATCCGAGCAGGATCTGGCTCATCGGCGGCTGACGTCGGGACGCTGGGGAGAATCGAGCCCGGCCACGCGCAGGAGCTCGGCAAAGGAACGCTCCAGATCGTCGTTGACGATCACATGGTCGTATTTGACCCGCTCGGAGCGCTCCCATTCGGCCTTGGCCAGGCGCCGGGCGATCACATCGGGCGCGTCGGTGCCGCGCGCCACCAAGCGCTGCCGCAGCACCTCCATGGAAGGCACGTCGATGAACACGTACACGCCTTCGATGCCCAGCTGGCGCAGCTGCAGGGCGCCCTGCACGTCGATCTCGACCAGGTAGACCCGGCCATTCTCGAGGGCGCGCTGCATGGGCTCCTTGAGCGTGCCGTAGAGGTTGCCGTGCACCTCGGCGTGTTCGATGAAGGCGCCCTGCTCGATCAGCTGGCGGAAGCGCTCTTTGCTGACGAAGTGGTATTCGCGCCCGTCCTGCTCGCCGGCGCGCATCGGCCGCGTGGTGGCCGAGACCGAGAACTCGACGCGCGGGTCGAGCAGCAGCCGTTTGCAGAGCGTGCTCTTGCCGCTGCCGGAGGGGCCCGAGACCAGCAGCACGCGGCCGGAGCGGCGCGCGGGGCCGGCGGAAGCGGGGCCCGCGGAATCGGGGCCATGCGCGGCGGGCGGGAGATCGATCCTCATTCGACGTTCTGGACCTGCTCGCGCAGGCGTTCGACATGGGTCTTGGCCTCGATCACCCAGGCGGCGATCTTGGCATCGGCGCATTTCGAGCCGATCGTGTTGACCTCGCGGTTGAGCTCTTGCACCAGGAAATCCAGCGCCCGCCCCACGGGCTGTTTGGAGGCCAGGAAGCCGGCCAATTGCTCGAGATGGCTGGAGAGGCGCGCCAGCTCTTCGGCCACGTCGCTCTTGTCGGCCAGCAGCGCCAGCTCGCGGGCCAGGTCCGCCGGCGAGAGGTCCTGGGCGCGCGCGCCGAGCAGGGCCCCGAGGCGCTGTTCGAGCGCCTTGAATTGGGCTTTGACCGCCTGGGGCGAGCGGCGCTCGATGCGCGCGGCGATCTTGGCCAGGGCCGCGGCGTGGCGCTCGAGATCGAGGCGCAGGGCGCGGCCTTCGCGCTCGCGCATGGCCACCAGCTCGTCGAGCGCCGCGCGCGCCGCCGACAGGCACAGTTCGAGCACGGAAGGCCCGTCCAAAGCCGGCGCGGCCGAGCGCAGCACCCCGGGCAGGGCCAGCCAATCGTCCAGATCGAGCTCCGCGGAGATCCCGAGCCTCTGGGCCACCTCCTGGGCCAGGGTCCGGTAGCCCTCCAGCACCGGCCAATCGATGCTCGGGGCCAGCCCCGCGGCGGGCAGCTCGAGCCGCACCACGGCCTGCACCGCGCCGCGCTCGAGCCGCTCGCGGCACAGGGCCTCCACGGCCGGCTCGAGGTCCGGCAGCTCGCCCGGCGCGCGCACCTTGACCTGCAGATAGCGGTGGTTGACCGAGCGCACCTCGACGCTGGCGCCGATGCGTCGGCCGGACAACTCGGCTTCGCGGCGCGCGGCGCCGAAACCGGTCATCGAGCGCAGGGTGCGGACGGGCACGGCAGCGGGCCTCGGGTCAGGACTTGGGCCCCACGCGGCTGCCCGGCTTGACGGGGGTCGAGCCGCGGAATTCCGCCGGGGCCTCCTCCGGTCGCCAGGTGCGCGCGGTGACCTCGGCCAGGGAGAACAGCGGCAGGCCCAGGTCCTGGAAGGGATTGCCGCCGGAGCGGTTGACGATGCAGCCCACCGCCACGGGCTCGGCCCCCAGCTGGCGCAGCACCGCCACGACCTCCTTGGCCGAGCCGCCGGTGGTGACCACGTCCTCGACCACCAGGGCGCGCTCCCCGGGGCGCACGCGGAAGCCGCGCCGCAGGGCCATCGGGCCGTCCTTGCGCTCGGTGAACAGGCCGCGCACGCCGAGGGCCCGGGCGACCTCATGGGCCATCACCACCGCGCCCAGGGCCGGCCCGACCACCACGTCGATCGAAAGCCCGCGCAGCTTGGCGGCCAGGCCGCGGGCCAGCTGCTCGGCGTGGCGCGGATCGCACAGCGCCAGGGCGCATTGGAAGTAGCGATCCGAATGCAGGCCGGAGGAGAGCTCGAAGTGGCCCTCGAGCAGGGCGTCCGAGCGGCGCAGCAGGTCGAGAACTTGGGCCGGTTCCACGGGAGCCTCGGGGGGGTCTGGGGGGCAGCGGGCTGGCTTCGCCGCGCACGGGCGCGCAGGGCCATCCGCTGTGAGGGTAGCGACCGGAGGACCGCGGCGTCCGTCTGGCACGGGGCGGCAGGGCGGGCGCGGGATCCCAGCCTCGGTGGGCGACGGAGGCGGCTCGACAAACGGCGGACGGCCCGGTGTTCGCGGATCAGGCGCAGCCCGGGACCTGATTTTTGCTAGTCCCTCCGCACGGGCTGGCACCGGGGGCCCAGCCGCCCGACGGGGAAGGTCTGCTGGCCGAGGTTGTCGGAGCCGTCGAAAGCGGCCCGCGGGTCAGCCGCCGGCGGGCGGCGTCGGGGCGCTCGGGGGCGGCGCCGCGGAATCGGGCTCGACCTGGGGAATCAGGTTCTGGTCGTTGAGCAGACCGCCGGAATTGATCTTCTCGATGTAGGTGATCGCCACGGCGCTGGCCAGGAACACCGCGCCGACCCAGCTGGTGAAGCGCGTGATGCCGCGCGTGCCCACGCCGAAGGTCTGCTGGCCGGCGCCGCCGAAGGCGTCGCCCAGGCCGCCGCCGCGCCCCTCTTGGATCAGGATCACCACGATCAGCAGCAGAGCGCTGAGCACGAACAGCAGATAGAAGGGCGTGACCGGCATGGCTTGGGACCCGGATCGCCGGCGGCTGGACCGGCTTTCGAGGGGCGCCCAGTCTACTGCGCGCCGGCCCCGGACGGAGCGCCGGCGGCGCCGGAGGCCGTGGCGCCCCCGCCGGGGCGGGCGGGCTCGGCCCCGGCCTCCGGGCCTGCGGAGGGGGGCTGGGGGGCCAGGTCCGCCTCGGGAAAGTTCCGACCGGCCATCAGGGAGGCGCTCTGCGGGCCGGGCCCGAGAGCGATGGCGCCGCCGGCCAGCAGGAACAACAGCCCGGCCAGGCGGCTGGCGCGGGCCAGGGCCGGACGGGGTGCCACGCCCTGCTCGGCGACCGCCTGGCGCAGCAACAGCAGCGCGATCAGGGCGAAGCCCGAGAGGGCCAGCGACAGGTAGAGCAGGACGTGCAGCAGCATGCCGAGGTCCCCCTAGCAGACACCGACGCCAGGGCGGCCACAAGCGGGCAGGGCGCGGGGTGCCGGAGCTGCGCGGCTCGGACGAGCGCGCGCCGCGGGGCTCCCAGGCCCGGGGCCGAAAAGCAAGGCGGCCCCGGGCGCCTCCTCGAGGTGCGGCGGCCGCGGCGGGAAGTGGCCGGCGATCCGCGAGCGGAAGCCCGCGGCCTCGCAGGGCGGACCTGGTCCGCGAGCGCATCGACCCGAGCGCTGGCATGGGCGACCGCGAGACCGGCCCGTGGCCGCGGAGCCCGGCCCACGGCCGGGCGTCGAGAGCCGCCGCTGAGCGCCTGCCCGGGCGCGCTTTCCGGGGCGGCGCGGCGCTAACCTGCCCCCGTGGCGGAACTCAGCTTCGAAGCTCTGCGGCACCAGATCGGCGGCACGCTCCTGTTCGACGGCGCCGACCTGGCCATCGAAGCGGGCGAGCGCATCGGCCTGCTCGGCCGCAACGGGGCCGGCAAATCGACCCTGCTGCGCCTGGTGGCCGGCGAGCTAAAGGCCGACGAGGGCAAGCGCCGTCTGCGCGGCGGGCTCTCGATCGCCAGCCTGCCCCAGGAGGTGCCGCGAGAGCTCTCGGGCGACGTGGGCACGCTGGTGGCCGCCGGCCAGCCCCCGGGCCAGCCCGAGTGGGAGCTCGAGCGGCTCTTGGCGCGCTTCGAGCTCGACCCCGCCGCCCAGTTCGCGACCCTCTCCGCCGGCCTCAAGCGGCGCGTGCTGCTGGCCCGCGCCCTGGCGGCCAAGGCCGACCTGCTGATCCTGGACGAGCCCACCAACCACCTCGAGGTGGGCGCGATCCTGGCGCTCGAGGAGACCTGCCTCGAATACCCCGGGGCGATCCTGTTCGTGACCCACGACCGGGCCTTCCTGCAGCGCGTGGCCACGCGCATCCTGGACCTCGACCGCGGCCGCCTGCGCTCCTACCCCGGCGACTACGAGCGGTATCTCGAACGGCGCGAGCAGGAGTGGGCCGCCGAAGAGCACCAAAACGCCGAATTCGACAAGGTCCTGGCCCAGGAGGAGGCCTGGATCCGGCGCGGCGTCGAAGCGCGCCGCACGCGCAACATGGGCCGCGTGCGCCGGTTGGTGGCCATGCGCGAAGAGCGCCGTCAGCGCCGCGAGCGGGTCGGCAACGCCAAGCTGAACCTGGCACAGGCCGATCGCGGCGGCGAACTGGTGCTGCGCGCCAGCGGGCTCGGTTTCGCCTTCCCGGACCGACCGATCGCCGCGGGCCTCGATCTGACCGTCAACCGCGGCGACCGCCTGGCGCTGATCGGCCCCAACGGCTGCGGCAAGAGCACCCTGCTGGCCCTGCTGCTGGGCGAGCTGGCGCCGCAGTCGGGCCGCGTCGAGCGCGGCACCAAGTGGGCCCTCGGGCGCTTCGACCAGCTCGGCCTGGACCTCGATCCGAACAAGAGCGCCCTCGAGAACGTCTGCGGGCAATCCGACAGCGTGGTGATCGCCGGGCGCTCGCGCCACGGCCTGTCCTACCTGGCGGATTTCTTGTTCAGCGCGGCCCAGGCGCGCGCCCCGGTGTCCACGCTCTCGGGCGGCGAGAAGAACCGCTTGGCCCTGGCCAAGCTGCTGGCGCGCCCGCTCAACCTGCTGGTGCTCGACGAGCCCACCAACGACCTGGACCTCGAGACCTTGGAGCTGCTCGAGAACCTGCTGGCCGAGTTCGAGGGCACCCTGCTGCTGGTGTCCCACGACCGGCGTTTCCTCGACAACGTGGCCACCGCTGCGCTGGTCTACGAAGCGCCGGGCCGCTGGCGCGAGGTCATCGCGGGCGCCCCGGGCTGGCTCGAAGCGCGGCCCCTGGCCGATCCGGCGCCCGCGCGCCAGGAGCCCAAGCCGAGCGCCGAAGCCCCGCGGCCGCGCACCAAGAAGGCCGGCCTGTCGTTCAAGGAAAGCAAGGAACTCGAGGGCCTGCCGGCGCGCATCGAGGCCCTGGAGGCCGAGCAGCGCAAGCTCGCCGAGACCCTGGCCAGCGCCGACTTCTTCCGCCGCCCGCCCGGCGAGCAGAGCGCGGCCAAGGCCCGCGCCAGCGCCATCGAAGCCGAGATCGAAGCCGCCCTGGCGCGCTGGCAGGAGCTCGAGGACAAGGCCTGAGCAGCGCCCCGGGGCGGGCCAGGCCCGCCCGGCGCTGGCCGGCGGCCCTTCTCAGGCCTTCAGCAGGAAGGTCTGGATCAGGATGTCGCCGATGCCCACCAGGGAGGAGCCGGCGATCAGACCGGCGCAGATCGGTTCGAGGCTGTCGACGAACAGGCGCTTCGGCAGGCGGCCTTCGGCCTTGCCGAAGAGTTGATGACAGACCCAGAAGAACAGGGCGCCCAAGAACATCCAGAAGGTCGAGTCCGGCGGCAGTACGAAGCCGAGGCCGAAGGCCAGCGGCGCAAACAGCGAGCGGTTTTGGGTCCAGCTGCGCAGCAACTCGAACACCAGGCCGACGACGGCGGCGATCAGCATGGCGTTGAGCGCCGAGGGATGCATGATCGCGCCCAGGCCGGCGTCGCTCTGCAGGTTGGTCACGAAATCGCTGACGCCCTTCCATTGCAGGGCGCCCGGGAAGCCGAACTCCTCGCCGCGGGTCAGGTAGGTCTGGATGTTGTCGCCGGCGTATTCGGGCCGCGGCGTGGTCAGCGGGTTGTCCGGGTGGCCGGCGAGGAACAGCACGTAGAACAGCGGCGTGGAGGCCAGGCCGCCCGCCAGGATGCCGATCAGGTGGCCGATGGCCTGCTGGCGCGGCTTGGCGCCCAGCATGTAGCCGGGCTTGATGTCCATCAGCAGGTTCGAGGCGTTGCTGGCCACCTCGGTGGTCATCGTGGCGGTCATCAGGTTGGTGGCCGCGTGTTTCGGATCGAGCACCCCGAAGGTGAACTGGGTGATCTTCGACATGGCCCCGGTCGGGGTGATGCTGGTCAGGGCCGTCGAGTTGGCGGCGATCACGGTCAGCAGCATGGTCAGCAGGATCGCCAGGGCACCGAGCCAGTAGTCCACGCCGAACCAGCGGTGCGTCAGGTACACGCCCAGGGCCCCTACGATCGGGATGCCGATGAAGGAGACCTTGAGCGGCAGCTCGATGTCGCGCAGCGGATCCTGCTCCGCTGACTTGCCGCCTTTGCCGCCCGTCAGGCCTTTGAAGGCCGAGAGGATCACCTGGGGCTTGGCCAGGAAACCGGCCAGGCTGGCGGTCACGATCAGGGCCACGCCGGGCCACAGCAGCCAGCCCAGCAGCACGTCGCGGTAGCCGAACTTCTGGCCGACCTCGAGGGCCACCTGATTCTTCTGCACCCAGCCGCTGGCCACGGCCCAGGGGCCCAAGAGGGCGTAGCTGGCCACCAGGCCCAGGAACATGTTGGTGGCGTAGCGCACGTGCATCAGCCCGCCCGCGCCGAACATGGCCAGATCGAGGGTCGGCGAGAGGCCCAGGTTGCGGATGTCGATGCCGCGCAGGGTCGGCACGGAGGCCTTGCCGGCCTCGACCAGCTTGTAGTACCAGGCATCGATGTGCTCCGGGAACTGGACCACCACCTGGCCGAGCTTCAGCACCTGCATCTGCAGGTACTTCATGTAGCCCTCGCCGGAGATGAACTTGAGGAATCCGGCGAACAGGCCCGCGCCCACCAGCACCTTGGCCTTGTACATGCCTTCGCCGGCACCCTCGGTGTAGAGCGTGTCCAGCACCACGCCGCAAGCCTTGCCCTCCGGGAACGGCGCCTGCTCCTCGTTGATGAAGCGGCGCTTCATCGGGAAGGCCACCAGCACGCCCAGCACCGACAACACCACGTTGCTGATCAGCATCTGGTGCCAGGGCATGACGTAGTTCTGCACCATCATGTAGGCCGCGATACCCGAGATCAGCGGCCCGGTCATGTAGCCGGCCGCCGTGGCGATCGACTGCATGGCGTTGTTCTCGAGGATCGTGAAATCGTCGGCCAAACGCAGCCGTGCCATGATCCTGAACATGGCGAAAGCCAGGATCACGCTGGTCAGGCCGACCCCCAGGGACCAGCCGGTCTTGGCGCCGATGTAGAGGTTGGTGGCCGAAAGCACACCGCCCAACAGGAAGCCCGTCAGCGCCGAGCGCAGCGTCAATTGACGCATGTTGCCGCGATAGACGTTTTCGAGCCACCAGCGGTCCTTCTGCTCGCGGGTCCAGGTCCGGATCTGCTCTTCGGTCAGCTGCTTGATGGCCATGCGGAAGGGGGCGGAGAAGCGGACGGGGAGGCGCCCTGGGAAGCGAGACGGTCGCTGGGCTGGCGCCCCCTTGTACCGAGGGGCGCCCAAGGGCGCTATCCGGAGTCAGGCCGGCTGGGGGACGTCTGGAGCAGCGCGGGCGGGGCCCGAGTCGATCTTTTCTCAGCCTCTCACGCGCCCGCCGCGGCGCGGGCGATGGCCAGGAAGGAGGCTGCTTCCAGGGCCGCGCCGCCCACCAGGGCGCCGTCGACCCCCGGAGCCGCGAGCAGCTCGGCCGCGTTTTGCGGTTTGACGCTGCCCCCGTACTGGATGCGCACCCGTTCGGACAGGGGCTCGTCGTAGAGCCCGGCCAGCAGCCCGCGCAGGTAGAGGTGCACCTCGCTGGCCTGGGCCGAGCTGGCGTTGCGGCCGGTGCCGATGGCCCACACCGGCTCGTAGGCCAGGGTCACGCGCTCCATGCCGGCGCGGGTCACGCCGGACAGGCCGCGCACCAGCTGCTCGCGCACGACCTCCTCGGTGCGCCCGGCGTCGCGCTCGGCCAGGGTCTCGCCCACGCACAGGATCATGGCCAAACCGGCTTCCAGGCCGAGGCGCAGGCGCGCGTTGATCAGGGCGTCCCCTTCGCCATAGACGTGGCGCCGTTCGCTGTGGCCCACGATCGCGAAACTGGCCCCGGCCTCCTTGAGCATCGGCGCGGAGACCTCGCCCGTGAAGGCCCCGGAAAGCTCCTGGGCCACGTTCTGCGCGCCCACCTGGATGCCGCTGCCCTTGAGCGCGCCGGCCACCAGCTCGATGAACACGAACGGCGGCGCCACCGCCAGCTCGACCGGGCGGCCGCCGCTGGGCTTGCCGGCCGCCAGGGCCTTGGCCAGCTCGAAGGCCGAGCTCTTGGTCAGGTTCATCTTCCAGTTGCCGGCGATGAAGGGCGTGCGCATGGGTTCGGGGAGGGCGGGGGAAATGGGCGTGGATCCGGGCGGCGATTTCCGGTGGCTCTAGAGCCCGTCGGACGACGGGCGCGGCGCCGAGGGCGGGCGGGGCGGTTGGCTCGCGGGATGCCCGGCTCGGCCAGGGGCTCCGCCGCTCACCGGCCGAGCTCGAGGCTGAGGCCGCTGAAGCCCACCAGGCCGGGGGCTCCGCGGCCGGGGCGGCGCTCGACGATGGTCAGCTCGAGCCGGTCGAAGCGCTGCGGCTTGGGCAGCTCGAGCCGCCAGGTCTCGAGCGACCCCTCGGGCGGGGCATCGAAGACCAGCGGCGTCTGGGCGCGATCGAGGCGCAGCTCGAGGCGCAGCGGCCGGTCGTACTCCTCGGCCAGGGAATGCTTGAAGTGAGCCGAGGTCAAGAGCACCGCATCGGCGCGCACGGGGCGATCGAACAGGATCACGACCCGCGGGGCATCGTCGGCCCGTTCGGCCAGCCAGAGGGTGTTGGGCAGGCCGTCCACCAGGTGCTCGGGCCGGTCGCCGCCGTTGCGCGAGCTGGCCTCGAAGCTGAGCCGCAGGCCCTCGCGTCGCTCGCGCGCCAGGATGTCGGTGCCGCCGGGTTGGGTGGCCGCCAGCATCCAGGGCTCGAGCACTCCGCGCACGAAGACATCGACCCGGCGGCTTTCGATCCAGCGCGTCGGGCCGCTCGCGCCGGCCGGGGCGTCGGGCTCGATCAGCTCGGCGCGGCAATGCACGCGATGGAGCCCGCGGCGGGTCAGCTCGAGGGGCGCGGCGAAGCGCTCGCCGAGCCAGGGCTGGCTCGGATCGCCGGGCAGGGTCGCCGCCAGGCGCTCGTCCAGGTACCACTCGACGCGCACGATCCGCAGGCCCCCCGCGGGCCCGGCTTCCGCGGCCTCGCGGTGCACGCGGCCGAAGTCGACCAGCGTGCAGAGCAGCGGATTGCGCTGCAGCAGCCGCAGCGAGATCGGCTCGTCGGGGCTTTCGAGCGAGAGGCGATCGGTCGGCCCGGCGACCGCTCCCTCGCCCGTGGACGGCCGCGAAGCGCGCTTCAAGAACAGCAGGGCCATGGCCGTGTCCGACAGCTCGTTGCCCAGGCTGGCGGCCTTGTCGGGCCCCTCCCAAGCGCCGCTCTGCCCCTGCTTGTCGAGCAGCCAGGTCGCGCCGCTTTCGTACCACGGCAGTCCGGCGACCTCGCTCCAGCCGTTGAGGCCCGCCGCGCGCTCCAGGGCCATCAGGTTGTAGTACGGGAAGTTTCCGGAGCCGACGTTTTCACCGTAGCGAAAGTGGATGTCGAGCCAGCCGCGAACGGATTCGATCCCGGCCTGGGCCGAACGCTCGAGGCGCGCCGGCAGGCCGGCCTGCAGGCTCAGCTGCAGCAGCGCCGCGCCCGCGCAGGTGATCGAAGAACGCGGGGTCTTCTCATCGCGTCGATAGACGATGCCGCGCACATAGCGCTTCTGCTTGTCGGCGCCTTCGATCAGCTCCTCGGGACCCAGGTAGCCGAGCACGATCTGGGCCAGTTCGGGCCAGAACTGCTTGGGCAGCGCCAGTCCGGCCTCCTCAGCGGCTTTGATGCCGAAGGCCGCGAAGTGCACGTTCGAGAAGTCGCGCGCCGGATTCTCCATCCACTGGCCATCGCGCCATTCGCCCGGATAGCCCCAGCCCTCCTGATTCTTCCAGTCGAGCAGCCGATCGAGCAGCGGCTCCATGCGCTTGCGCTGGTCGGGCCCGCCCGCGGCGCGATAGACCATCAGCCAGAGGGCCGCGGTGTAGGTCTCGCGCGGCGGCCGCGCCTGCATGTAGGCCAGGGCGCGCTGCAGGCTCGGATGCTCCGGCGCTACGCCGCACTTGAGCAGCGCGAGCGTGACGATGCCGGTGGTCCCGCCGGTGTACTGGGGCGCCAGGCCCTCGAAGGAGCCATCGAAGCACTGCTGGTCCAGCAGGAAGTCCACGCCGCGCTGGACCGCGTTCTGGATGCGGATCTCGAGGGCCGCCGGGGCCGCTTCCGCGGGCGGCTCCGCCTGTCCGCCCTGGGGCAGGGCCAGGGCCCGTTGCAGTCCCGAGGTCAGCAGCAGGGCCAGCAGGCCTAAACGGGGGATCCAGGAGCCTCGGGGGCCGCGCGGACAGGGCATCATCGGGGGGGGCGGGGGGCAGCAATGTATCCCCCTCGGGCGGATTCGGCCCGCCCGGAGCGCGGGTCGTCCGCAAGCGCGCTCCGCAGACGCCCGGCCGACAGCCGGCGGCCCGTCAACCGACCGCGGCGGTCGGCAGCGTGGCCAGGCGGCGGCCGAGCAGGCCACCCAGGGCGCGCGCGTCTTCGACCAGGCGCGAGAATTCGGCCCGCGAGATCGCCTGGCCGCCGTCGGAAAGCGCCTCGTGGGGCGCGTCGTGGACCTCGATCAGCAGGCCGCGGGCTCCCGCCGCCAGGGCCGCCCGAGCCAGGGGCCGCACCAGGTCCGCGCGCCCGGCCGCATGGGACGGATCGGCGATCACGGGCAGGTGCGTGGCGCGCTCGAGGTGCGCGATCACGCCGACGTCGAGCAGGTTGCGGGTGGTGCCGTCGAAGCCGCGCACCCCGCGCTCGCACAGGATCACGCGGCTGTTGCCCGTGGCCAGCACGTATTCGGCGGCCAGCAGGAACTCGCGCAGGGAGGCCCCGAAGGAGCGCTTGAGCAGCACCGGCTTGCCGCTGCGGCCGACCTCCTTCAGCAGGGCGCTGTTGTGCATCGAGCGCGCGCCGATCTGAAAGGCGTCGGCCACGCGGCCCACGGCCTCCACGTCGCGGGGATCGAGCACCTCGGTCAGGATCGCCAGGCCGCTCTGCTGGCGTGCGTTGGCCAGCAGCTCGAGGCCGCTCGGTCCGAGGCCTTGGAACGAGTAGGGGCTGGTGCGGGGCTTGTAGGCGCCGCCGCGCAGCAGCGTGGCGCCGCGCGCGGCCAGGTCGCGCGCCAGGGCCACCAGGCTGGCCTCGCCCTCGACGGCGCAGGGCCCGGCCACCAGGGCCAGCTCGTTGCCCCCGAAGCGCGCCGGGCCGACCTCGACCAGCAGGTCGGCGCGCCCGCGGCGCTCGTGGCGCTCCGGGGCGTCGGTGGCCTCGAGCACCGCGGCCACGCAGGACAGGTCCCCGAGCCAGGTACGGGCCTCCGGCGGCAGCAGGGCCCCGCTGCGCTCCGGCCGCAATTCGGCCAGCAGGCGCCGCTCGTCCAGGAAACAGAGTTCGGCCCCCAAACGCCGGGCGACCTCGCGCAAGGG